>JBGQHD010000203.1:0-7632 GCA_041497795.1 Planctomycetia bacterium | reverse complement strand
CGCGCAATCACGTGACGGGGTGGGGAGACAATTTCGTGACCACCGGACGTTTTTTTGTCCAAGTCGTTCCTCACGAAATTGACTCCCGACCCCTTGGGGAGGCGACCCATGCTCACCGGCACGATGTTTCGCGGCACTTCGATTCCCGTCCTGGAACAAGTGGTCAACTTTTCCCAGTCGCGGCACAACGTGCTGGCGGGGAACATTGCCAACATGGACACGCCCGGCTACCAGGTCCGCGACCTGTCGCCGCAGCGGTTTCAGGACATGCTAAAGGAGGCGATCGCCACCCGCGATGACCACCGGGCGGGCCCCTTCGCCGGCCACGACGACGCGGCCCTGCGGCAAGTCAGCACGAACCTGGAAGGCATCCTCTTCCACGACCTGAGCAACGACAGCATCGAATACCAAGTGGCCGAGATGTCCAAGAACCAAATGCAGCACAACATGGCCTTGTCGATCATGAACAGCCAGTTCCGGCTGCTGCAATCGGCGATCAGCGAAAGGGCGTAGGCGGTTGTGGTGCGTCGCCTTTCGCTCCGCGAAAGGACGTTCTTTCGCAGAGCGAAAGACGACATACCTTACTCACCACTCACCACTCACCACTCACCAATTCTTCATGCTCAACGCTCTCGACATCAGCGTCAGCGGCCTGGTCGCGCAGCGGACGCGGCTGAACGCCATTTCCAGCAACATCGCCAACATCTCGTCCACGCACAACGAGAACGGCGAGCCGGTCCCCTACCAGCCGCGGTACACCGTCTTTCAGACCGATGAGACGGCGCTGGCCCCCAACGGAGCGGCGGGCGTGCTCGTCTCGTCGATCCAGACCGAGAACGTCGAGCCGCGCTGGAAATGGGAGCCGGGCAGCCCGGACGCGATCAAAGAAGGCCCCCGCGCCGGCTTCGTGGCCTACCCCAACATCGACCTGACGACGGAATTCGTGGACGCCCTGGAAGCCACGCGGGCCTACGAGGCCAACATCGGCGTGATCGAAGTCACCCGCGACCTGGCCCAGCAAACGCTGAGGATTCTGGCATAACTCACGTAACCCTCGTTCCGAGGCTCCGCCTCGGAACGCACTGCCGCGAGGCTCCGCCGCGCGCGAAGGGCGCCGCTTATGACACCCATCTCCTCCGTCACCGCGACCAGCCCGTCGATGGCGGCGTTCTCCGCAAGTCGCACCGACCGCGCGCCGGACGGCGCCGCGTTCAAGGACTTCCTGCTCGGCTCGCTCAGCGAAGCCAACACGTCGCAGCAGCAGGCCAACGCGCTGATCGAGCAGCTCTATACCGGCGGCGACGTCAACCCGGCCGAAGTCATGGTCTCGGTGCAGAAGGCCGACATGGCGTTTCGGCTGCTCCTGCAAGTCCGCAACAAGCTGCTCCAGGCCTACGACGAGGTGAAGAACATCCGCGTGTAGCCTGTAGGTGCCGCGAGCCGAGCGGCACCAGTTTCAACACCAACAGCGTTCGCGCCACCGCTTGGTCCCGCCCGGCAGGCGGGACCTACTGCACGTCCCGCAGGTACTGCCGGAACTGTGCATCCAGCAGGGCGAAGTTGTCGCCGAACACGGCCGTGAAGTCGGCCAGCCGCTGGGCGGAGCTGTACTTCTGGAACTCCGGCCGCCGGGCGGTGCGGGCCAGGTAGTCTGCGTACTTCGTCGGCTGCGTCTGGCTCAGGTAGTAGGTCAGCGCCCAGGCCTCGGCGTAGGCCAGATCGATGTCGCTCTTGAACAGCTTGTCGGACGACACCAGTTGCACCAGGGTGTCGGGCTTGTGCTTCGTGAGCAGGCTGCGGAACTGGGCCAGCCGGCTGCGGTTCACGCGCTCCGAGGGCTGGGTGCTGTGCGCATCCCAAATGCCGCGGGCCTCGAACAGCGTGCCTAGCCCCTCGGCCACCCACTGCGGCGGCGGGGCGAAGCGGCTGTGGATGCCCGTGTTGAACGCCGTCTGGTGCGTGGCCTCGTGGATGATCGTCTCGGCGTTGGTTTGCCAGGCCGTGTTGCTGCGGCCGGCCGTCACGTCGTACATCGCCACGCGGTTGGTCTGCGACGAGTAATAGCCCAGGATGCTCGATTGAAGCTGCGTCTTCTCCTTGCGGGCATAGCGATAGAACTCGTCCTTGCTCCGCATGATGATGGCCACCAGCGGAAACTCCGGCTCCTGGAGCTGGAAGCCGCGGACGGCGAAGAACATTTTGAACGAGCGGTACAGCTCGTCGAAGCGCTGGCTCCACTCGCCGCCGTGCCCGCGCGGGTGGACGACCAGGTAGCGCCCGGCCGCCGAGACCTCGAACGCGGAGCCAAACTCGCGCTGCAGGTCGCCCTGCATCTTCACCAGCGACTGGCTGCGGAACGGCTGGTTGAGCCGCTCCACGTCCTTGGCCTGCCCGGTCTCGAACTGCCACAGCCGGCCGTCGTCGGCCAGCACGGCGGCGCTCGACTTGTTCCAGAACATCGGCCGGCCTTCGACAGTCGCGCTCCCCAGCTTGAAGCGGACGGCCCCCGAGGCATCGTCGCCGACGGCCAAATCCACCGCGACCACGGCCAAGTACAGCAGGCACGCCAGCAGGCAACCGAAGCATCGCAGCATGGTGGAACTCCGCGAAGACTTCACTTAGGGGCCGCCGTCGAACCCCACGGCCCGGTCCGAATCTCGAACGGGACCGGTCACGTGGGCGAGTCTCGACGCATTCGCGTCTCGGAGAGACGCGGCCACGTGCCGCGGCCCGCGCCGGCGAACGCAGCATAGGAAGTGTAGTTCATGTCTTCCCGGAGAAGCTGGGAGGCAGCGTGATGCGAAATGTCAACATCCCCGCCGGACCTGCGCGGTTAACGTGCCCCCCGGCAGGCTGGAAGCCTACCCCACAAGGGGCGCCTCTCTTACTGGCCTACGGCGTTCCAGACCTGCTGCGTATGATTTCCTTGGGAAGGTGGTTGCCGAAGACGACCCATACGGCGGCGGTCGGGACGGAAGCCACGGTGAGGAGGACGGCATGAAATCCTTCGATGCAGCTAGTGCCACAGCAGCCTCCTCGTTGACACTGCGAGACTACGGCCTGCGCGTGGCCGACGTGGTGCGGAACGCCCCGCCGGCCCGGCTCTATGAAGACGCGGTGCGGCACGACGGCGGGCGGATCAGCTCGGCCGGGGCGCTGATCTCCCTCTCCGGCACCAAGACGGGCCGCAGCCCCAAGGACAAGCGGATCGTCGAAGAGGCCGACTCGCGCGGCGATATCTGGTGGGGGCCGGTCAACATCCCCTTGGACGGAGGCAGCTTCGAGGCCGTCCGGCAGCGGGCCATCGACTGCTTGGGCACGCGCCAGCGGCTGTACGTGACCGACGGATTCGCCGGCTGGGACGCCATGCACCGTTTGAAGGTTCGCGTGGTCGCCGCCCGGCCATACCACGCGCTCTTCATGCACAACATGCTCATCCGGCCGACCACCGAGGAACTCGCCGATTTCGGCCGGCCCGACTTCGTCTTCTTGAACGCCGGGCAGTTCCCCGCCAGCGTGGAGACGCCGGGCATCCACTCCCTGACGAGCGTGGCCCTCAGCTTCGCCCGCGGCGAAATGGTGATCCTCGGCACCGAATATGCCGGCGAGATGAAAAAGGGCGTGTTCACCGTCATGAACTACCTGATGCCCCGCCGCGGCGTGCTCTCCATGCACTGCTCGGCCAACGAAGGCCAAGGTGGCGACGTGTCGCTCTTCTTCGGCCTCTCGGGCACCGGCAAGACCACGCTCTCGGCCGACCCGCGCCGCCGGCTGATCGGCGACGATGAGCACTGCTGGAGCGACGAGGGCGTGTTCAACATCGAAGGCGGCTGCTATGCCAAGTGCATCCATCTGGGCGAAGCCAGCGAGCCGCAAATCTACCAGGCCATCCGCTTCGGCGCGGTGCTGGAGAACGTGGCGTTCAACGACACCACGCACGAGGTCGATTTCCACAGCGACGCCGTCACCGAGAATACCCGTGTCTCGTACCCGCTGGAGTTCATCTCGGGGGCCAAACTGCCGGCCGTGGGCGGCCATCCGCGGAACATCATCTTCCTCACCTGCGACGCCTTCGGCGTGCTGCCGCCGGTGAGCAAGCTCTCGGCCGAGCAGGCGATGTACCACTTCATCAGCGGTTACACGGCCAAGGTCGCCGGCACCGAGGTCGGCGTGCGCGAGCCGGAGGCGACGTTCTCGGCCTGCTTCGGCGCGGCGTTCCTGGTCTGGCACCCCATGAAATACGCCGCCATGCTGGCCGAGCGGATGGAGCGGCACGGCTCGGCCGCCTGGCTGGTGAACACCGGCTGGAGCGGCGGCGGTTACGGCGCCGGCTCGCGGATCAAGCTGGCCCACACGCGGGCCGTCATCGACGCCATCCACGACGGCTCGTTGGCCGCGGCGCCAGTCGGCGTCGATCCGGTCTTCGGCCTGCATGTGCCCACCGCCTGCCCGGGCGTGCCGCGCGAAATCCTCCAGCCGCGCAATGCGTGGCGCGACCGGTCGGCATACGACGCGACGGCCAAGCGGCTGGCGGAGATGTTTCAGAAGAACTTCGCCAAGTATGCCGAAGGAGCGGGCAAGTCGCTGCACTCCGCCGGGCCGCTCGCGGGGGTGAGGTAACGAATGGCGCCAGCAGTCCCGAACCTCTTTAGGGGCGTTCCCAACGGAACGCTGATCGTGCGATCCGGTAAAGCACATGCCGGCTGAGTCGATGCCCGGCGGGGAGCAACGGGTGATCGAAGTCGTCGGTTGGCTGGTGGGTCATGCCCAGCTTCTCCATCACGCGACGCGAGCGAAGGTTGTCCGGCACGGTGTAGGAAACGATTTCCTCGAGCCGCAGCGATTCAAAGCCAAATGCCAGAGCGGCCCGTGCGCCTTCCGTGGCCAACCCGTGGCCCCAGTAGTCGGCGGCCAGCCGCCAGCCGATCTCTACGCAGGGCGTGAAGTGGGCCTCGCAGCGCGGAACGCAAAGGCCAATGAACCCGGCGAACGGTGTAACGCCGGCAAGCTCCACGGCCCACAGCCCAAAGCCGTGCCGCTCGAAATGAGCCTCGATGCGGTCGGCCGCCGCGTCGCTCTCTTCTCGCGACAGCAGGGCGGGGAAATGCTCCATCACCCGCGGGTCGGCGTTCAACGCGGCAAACGGCTCTCGGTCCGCCGACCGCCATCGCCGCAGCAGCAGACGCTCGGTGTGCAATTCTTGCGGCAGCTTCATCGCGTCCTCGGCCCAACGCCACTGCAACTCGAGGGACGCGACCATCCTAGCAGCGGGCATCAGGGCGTCAATTCAGCGGGTTTCATTGGCTTCATCGCCGTTGTCGGCCCCGAGAATACGTCTTCCCCCCTGCCATCCTGTTCGTCAACTTGAGTGGATGTGACGCGCCGTCGGCCGCCGGGCGGTGACACTACGCCCCGAGGGCGCGCGGCGGTCGCGGAAGCGTCCGCCGCCATCGGCCGCGGACTCGAACAACCGGAATCTGGTGCCCAATACGAGGCGCGCAGGCCGGCCGCCGATTGGAAGAACGGGAATCTGTTGCGCGGAAAGGCGGCGGGGCGCGGCGGCCCCAATTGGAAAGACAGAAATCTGAAGGGCAAGACTCACCACGGCGAGCGCGCAGGTCCGCAGTGCGGACGAGATGCACGTCGCCAGCGCGGATGCTATAACTCCCGCACCTCCTCGGCCGTTCCGTGGTCCGCTCAGCGGACCCTACTGCCGACGCTCTCGCAGTCTGCACCATGATTGTCACCATCCAGCAGCACATCCTTCAGGAACAGAAACGCTTTCCCGGCGCGTCGGGCGAGTTCTCCTGGCTGCTCTCGGCCATTACGCTGGCCACGAAGATGATCCAGGCGCGCGTCCGCCGGGCGGGCTTGTCGGACATGCTCGGCGCGGCGGGCGACGGTGCAGAGGGCGGCTCCGCGGGCCGTGTCAACGTGCAAGGCGAAGTGCAGCAGAAGCTCGACGTCTATGCCAACGAGGCGCTGATGCACTGCCTGAGCACGCGGGCCAGCGTCGGCGTGCTGGCCTCGGAGGAGAACGAGCACCCCAAGATTCTCGCGCACTCATCGGCCAACGCGAACTACGCGGTGGTCTTCGATCCGCTGGATGGCTCCTCGAACATCGACGTGAACGTCAGCGTCGGCACGACGTTCTCGATCCTGCGTCGGCCCGAGGGCGACGCCGCCGATCCGGCCCGCTGGGTGCTTCAGCCCGGCAGCCGGCAAGTGGCGGCCGGATACGTGGTCTACGGCTCTTCGACGGTCTTCGTGTACAGCGTCGGCAACGGCGTGCACGGCTTTACGCTCGACCCGGCCATCGGGGCCTACGTGCTGAGCCACGAGAACATCCGCATGCCGCCGCAGGGAAAGTACTACTCGGTGAACGAGGCCTACCGCGACACGTTTCCGCCGCGCTACGGCCAATACATCGACCGCCTCCGCGGCGGCGAGCTGGGTCACAAGTACGCCTCCCGCTACATCGGCTCGATGGTCTCCGACTTCCACCGCACGCTGCTCAAAGGGGGCGTGTTCCTCTACCCGCCCACCGCCGAGCACCCGCGCGGCAAGCTGCGGCTGCTCTATGAGGCCAATCCCATCGCCTTTCTGGCCGAGCAAGCCGGCGGCAGGGCGCTCGACGGCACGCGCCGCGTGCTGGACATCCAGCCGGACAGCATCCACCAGCGCACGCCACTCGTCGTCGGCAGCCAGAAGGAGATGGCGGAGTTCGAGGCGGTCGTGGTCCGTAGCTGAACTCGCCAGAGTTCAGGGCCCCGAAGTCTGGCGACTTCGGCTACGTCGGGTTCGGCTGCGCCCGCCACCCACAGCATGATGTGCCGGATGCCCAGCGGCGGTGTTGCGGGGGTGTCGGTCGCAGTCATGAAGCAGCCTTGACCAGTTGTCTCCGGCGCGCAAGGCGCCGCACACTAACCCGACGCGCAAGCGAGGGAGAATCGCGCGCGACGCGGAGTCCACCACGCCGCTCCCTCGCTTGCGCGTCGGGTTAGTGTGGCGACTCGGCGCAAACAACTCGCCGCACAATGTTCCTTGATTCTCTACTTGATTGAAAACGTCCTGGTTTCCACGGCCAGTCTCTCGACCGCCGCTGCATCGACGGTGACTCCCAAGCCCGGCCCGGTGAGCGCCGGCGCCCAGCCGCCGTAGCCGAAGGTGATGTCCTCGCGCGTGAGGCGTTCCTTCAGCAGGTGCCGGTCGTACGAGCCTTCGAGATATGCAATGCCGGCCACCGAGCAGGCCCAGTGCCGGCCGGCGGCTGAAAGGATGCCCGATTCGCCCGGGTGGCAGCCGAGCTGATAGCCCAGGCCGGCCTCGTGAGCCAGGGCGGCCAATCGCAGGCTGTTGAGAAAGCCGCCGCACTTGGAAAGGCGGATGTTGAACAGGTCGCACGTCTGGCCGGCGATGGCGGCCTGGGCGTCGGCCAGGCTGGTGAGCGATTCGTCGAGCATGATCTTGACCGGCAAGCGGCGGCGCAGCTCGGCCAGCGCAGCCACCTCGGCGTGCGGCACCGGCTGTTCGACGCACGAGATGTTGCAGGCCAGCAGCGGCTCGATGTGCCTGGCCGCCTCGGCGGCGGGCCAGGCTTCGTTGGCATCCAGCCGCAGGTCCATGCGGCGG
>JBGQHD010000202.1:0-7643 GCA_041497795.1 Planctomycetia bacterium | reverse complement strand
GTCGCTCATTTCCATTTCGGCCTGTAGCTTCGCCCGTGTTTGCGTTGCCTGGTCGAATTTCTGCCGCTCAAATGCTTCATCCATGAACCGGGAAACGTCCATAACCTCTAGCAGCGGGATATCCGCTGTGCCTTCCTTTGCGCGGGGGTTGCTCTTCTTTCCCGTAACCTTGAGCACGCCGCGCACAGGGATTTCGGAGCCTTCCTTCAGGCCCGAAGTGACAAACCCTTGGATGCAAACCTTGCGGCCATAGTGTGTCCCGAAGCGCTCGTTGTACCACGAGAGATTCACGAGCATTTCGTATTCGTCAATCACTGCAACCACGTTCGCCTTGACGTGAGGCGGCAAAACGCCCATCGAACCTTCCGCTGGGGGTACGTCCACATTCATCACGGCGTAGAACGGTTTGGAAATCAATTCCGCAATCGCTGCGTGCCGCTCTTGATCGGGCAGATTGCTTGTCCACAGGCCCTTGATCTTCAACTGCCGCTGCCGCTCGGATTCGTGAAAATACTCGTGAACCTCAAGAGGCATTCCGTGGACAAGTTCGCTGCCCGTTAGGTCAGGAAGCACAGCCGTTGACTGGCCAATCGTGAGATTAGCCGTCTTCAGTTGCAGAACAGTCGTCTTGCTCTCTTGAGCCTTCCCTACGGCCGCGAGAAGCAACACTGCCAAAAGTGTACGCATGTCGCACCTTTCGTTATGAGTTGAACGCCCTAGCGCCGGTAGGATTCGAGCCAAAGACGCGGCTTCCCTTGGAAACGTGCAAGGGCGCGATCGACGGCTGGCGAAATGCTGCCGTCCACCTGCTCAATCGTTGCCCCTCGCTTTGCGTCGGCAATCGCGTCGTCCAGGGCGGGGGTTTCCTCTTGTGCTTTGACTTGATGGCGGGCCATCGCCCGCATGTAGAAGAATCTCGCATCCTTCGGATGCGCCTCAATTGCCGCTGTGAAGCTCGTCACGGCTCCGATGAAGTCCCCGCGATTGAACTCATCAAGCCCGGTCGCATAGCTGACAACCGCCATTTGACGATCAGCCTCTTCTGCGGCTTCGTAGTGACGGACGGCCGTTTGAGCCTTCTCCAACTCGTGCTTGTAGCTTGCCGCCTCTTGCCGTGCGCCAAGCAGTTCATCACGAACCGCCGTCAGGTCGGCACTGGCCCGGTCACGAACGGCGTTCAGTTCGTTAGCGGCCTCCCGGCGGAGCGCCTCTTTCTCTTGCTCCGACTGGCGGCGTAAGGAAGTCGTTTCGTACTCTAACTTCTGTTGAAGGGAGACGGCCGCTGTTCTGGCCGCATCACGCTGCGACTTCGCATTTTCGGCGTGCCGCAACGCATCGTCCAATTGCCGCTGTGCGTCGGCAGACAAACGAAGGGCCGCTTCACGCTGTTTGATCGCCTCAATTAGCTGGTCTGTGAGTTGAAGGCTCTTGGCCGTTATGTCGGCACAGAGAACCTCTAGCCTTCGCGCCCTTTCGTCCTTTTCTTGGCCGGCTGCTCGCGGAGCCAGCGAAGCACAGCACACGACAGCAACGCTTGCAAGAATAAAGAACCTGTGGGTCATGGCGCACCGTCCTCCTATTTGAAGGTGCAGCGGAAGTGGGTCTACGACTGCGCGGAGCGGGAGTTTATGAGCAGCACTCCACCGATGCAAGATCGCTCAGAGAGCAAATGAAGCAATCAAGGTGTCGCTCGCCCGCTCAGCATGGAGGCAATGGCCGCAACAAGAGCGCAGCATCGGGCCGCGTGAGCACGCCAGGAGAATGCCTTGCGGCCTAGAGCGTGCCGGTTTATGGGTCGCCACCGATCTTGCGATACGCCCGCACTTCCACGCGCAGGTACTCCACCTTCGCCCCTGCCCGACGAAGGTTATCGGTAAGACGGGCACGTCGCAAGGTGGTATCGCTTGCCCTTGCCGACCTGAAAGACGGTCAGTGGAGCGGGAGCAACCGCGGGTGGTGCCGGCTTGGGAGCAGGCTTCGGCGGATCGCCCAGCGCGAGAACCGCGAGTGCCAGAAAGACGAGCGGGGCGAGCGGACGGCGGAGCATGAGCGTTCCCCTTCAAAGAAGAGAGGGTTACTCCGGCTGCCCCGCGGAGTTGAAGATAAGCCTAGCGGGTCGGAAGGGGCGGATCAAGCCGCCCGTTGGAGAGGGAACTAGGCGGAAGAATCGTCGGTCTGGCGATCAAACGTCGGCGTCGCCTCGCGCAACATCGGATACCGCCGCGCCCGATCCTCATGTAACTCGGTCAGCATCCAGGGCGCGATTTCGCTGGAGTCGCTCTCTTGCGCTCCGATCTTCTGCCTAAAGCAAAAAGACGCGACCTCAAAACGATCCGACTTCCAAGCCACTTGCGGAATCAGACTCGCAAAGCGTTCAGCGTCTTTGTCATCCTTGTTGGCTGTCATGCCGGCAAAATGGGCTGCGATCTTATCGCGGAAGGCTCGCACCGGCCCAAGCACGCGAGCTTCATATGCCTTGCGCTGGTCGCTATCGTTTGGGTGGGCAAGCGAAGCAACAGCATGTACGAAATTCGCCAGAGAGACGGCATACCACTGGAAGGCGCATTCGATGAGGTCTTGACGCACCTGATTCAGACGCGGGTGGTCGCCGAAAACGAACAATTCCGTCTGGGCGGGCAGCTCCGCGGCCAATTTTGCGGCCAAGTTCAGCTCAGCGACCCTCACCTTCCCGTAGAGAAAGCCAAGACCAGCGGCAAGACGGTGAAGTGCCCCGATTGCGTTGGAAGCCCGATCCGCCTCAACGTCCCCTAGCTCGATAGGCTCGATAGCATCCAGCAGCATCACGTTCTCCCCTGAATGAGATATGACCGAAGGGACATTCCAAGCAGCCTCTTGGTTCACGATCCCCGCGGTCGAATTGGCCCCGCCCAACGATTGCCGAAAGTCCATCCTGCGGGCACCTGGCACTTATCGCGGCCGAGCGGTGCCAGTTTTGCGGGCATCGGCTGGCCGATCGCGCCACGCCGGGCGCCTCTCTGCTGGCAATGCTGGTGGCGTTCCTGCTGCTAACGCTGCTGGTCGCGCTCGCGGCTTGGACCATTCCGCCGATCAATGAGGCCATCGGGGAAGTCGTGCGGAAGGTGCTCGCCAGGCTGATCGTCCCATGAGAAGGCGGAAGGGTATGGCCGCACCCTTAGAGGGGACCAAACCGGCAGCCCCGCTTAGCCGTCAGCCGTCGCCAGTTCCACAAAGTTCTGCGTAGATTGCATGGTAGCCCATTTCCGAACGCGCTCGCGTGGGATCGAAACGAGGTACAGCCAAAAGAAGGAAGCTGAGTTGCGAGACGTGCTGGATAAGCCACATTGGCTTCCGCTCTTCTGTGGTGCCGTAGAAGACGATCAAACTTGGGTCAAAATGCCCCAAGTTCTCGACATGGAATTCAACGGTCTTTCCAAACGACACCAATCGAAGTCCGACCTCTTGCGATTCGTCCAGTTCGGCTTCAAACTCGACAATGCTCCGCACCAATATCGCGCAGCATTCCGACGCGGTGCCGGCAAGAGCCAGCTCAGCAGCGCGCGTTAACTTGGCCTGTTGCGACACGCGAGAGCGTGCAGCTTCTTCGATTTCCCGTATTGTCTCTCCAAGGGGCGAACGGGGTTCGACTCTCTGCACAGGAATGGGAAAGCGGGTCGCCTCGACTCTCCGCACAGGAATCGGGAATCGGGGCGCCTCGACCCTCTGCGCAGGAATGGGCAAGGTGGTCATTACAACGCCTCTAAGAAAACGGAGTCGGTCCTACCCACGCCTACATTTTCCGCTTTTGTAACCGGCCGTCAACCGCCGTGGTCGGCGCGGATCGGATGGTCGCGCTGTGGCGAGTGATCCCGATACGAGAGCGGCGCGCAAAAAGCGCGCTACGGAAGTGACAAGATGCCCCGACTTGTGACCGACACTCACCAATTGTGCCGAATCACAAGTCGGGGCTGTGTCTGCAAATGCCTAAATTGCAGCGATTTACGGCGAAACCGAAACGCTCATCCTAAGTCCAGCGCGTCTGCCAGTTCCGCCACTCTCGCAAAGTACTGTGCTGGGGCAGTTTGTGGCGACCAGGCTTTGCCGTCAAGGGGCAATGGCCTGCAAATCCTCCCTTCCCCCGAAGCAACGAGGGAGCGTGGTCCAAGTCACTGCCCGCGCCGGCGGCTTCGCTCACGGGCGGCCTGAAAACCGCACTGCTGCGGCCTTCATCGGGGACCGCTGTGACGTATGTTTGCATTGGGCGCCGTTCGGAGGCGAATTGCCGACGTGGCTCGCGTGGTCAACTCCTCGCATCCCGCGCTCGCTGTCTGGGCACCCCGGATCGCCAGTCGTCAGGGGCTTACCCGACCAAGTTATCCAGAACGGGGAGAGCAAGCCATGATTCGCATTGCTGGGTGGGTCGTTGCATTGCTCGTGCTTGCGGCAGCGGTGGGCACCCCGGTAGCGAAGGCGGCCAAGAGGCCGGCGAAGACGGAAAGCGCCACAAAGACGCCCCCGACTCCAAAGAAGCAAACGGCTGTCAACCGTCGTGGCGCGGGGCAAAAGTCGCCGGATGCCGAGCAGTTCAAGGACTTCATCGCCAAGGTGGAGCGCTTTCTGCGCCGCGCGAAGGGGGCCGCCGCGGAAACCGGCTTGGAGCGTTCCGATCTGAAGAGGCTGGATTTCTGGCTGGAGGAGCTTCGGGCCGCCGTCGCGGCTCGTGATTGGGACGAGGCGAGTGCCCTCAAGAGCCGCATCTCCACCTTCTTGCAGCGTCATGCAAAGGCCGCCTCGGAAGCCTCGGCACACAAGACGGCAAAGGACCAGGTCGCCAAGCAACAGGTCGAGGTCCCCAAGCCAATCACGGAAGCGGCGGCACCTGAAGCCCCCGGCGGAGCGACCAGCGACACCCCCTGAGCGGCAGCGCCACAGATTGCCCCTGCCCGCGGCAGCGGACCGGCGAATCACTTCACGAGCTGCCAGGCGGTCGCGCTCACCTCCAGGCCGGTGTGTCCCTTGTGCTTGTCGTAGACTTCGTGCATCTCTTCGATCGAGTCAAAGAACCCGACGATGAACGCGGCGCTGAACGACTCGCCCGGCTTGATCGGCCGGCCGCCGTACTCCTCGATCAGGCACACGTACCCGCGCTGGTGGCACCAGGCCTCGTAAACGGCGGCCGGGTCGAGCGTCATGCCGGCCAGCCAGGGGCCGGCTTTGCAGGTCTTGGGGTCGCGCAGGTGGTAGGCGCGGATGAACCGCTCGGGCACGGCCTTGGCCTTCTCGCGGCGGTAGTTGAACTTCTCGTCGGGGGCGAAGTTCTCGAAAAACTGGCTGGCGGGGATGATGCCGCCGCCGGCCGCGTGGGAGAACTCGCGCGGTCCGTTCGTCTCGTCGTAGTAGCTCAGGTACACCTCGCTGAACGTGTCCCCCTTGGTGTGCTTGATGTGGCCCGGCATGTCGAGCCGCTGGAACATGGCCTCGCTGGCGTTGACGGCCGTGACCTTGTCGCTGGAGACGAAGTACCGCTTGCCATGCGGAAAGACCAGCACCTGGTTCCAGACCGAGCCGGTTTTCTTGCCGGGAGCAGCCGTGCGGTACTTGAAGTTCATGGTCACGGCCGTGAAGTCCCGCCCGCGGATGACCTTGGGGGCAAGCTCTTTGGCCTGCGTGCAAATCTGCGGACCTTCGATGGACCGCTTGGGGGTTTTGCCGTGGTAAGCGTTGCCGAACTGGTAGACCAGTTCCTTTTCGAGCTGGTCGCGGTAGGCCTCGTCGCTGCCCGGCTCCATGATCCAATCGACGATGTCCAGACCGTAACCGGCGTCGCGAAATCCGGTCTTGCGGTCCAGGAACGACTGGCCGGCCACGCCGCTGACATAGCCCCGCTTGCGGATGGCGGCCTCGAGCTGCGGCGTGACCAGACGGATTTCCCGTTCTGTTTCGGTGAGCTGAACATCTTCCGCGTGAGCCAGCGTGGGGAAGAGCAGCGTTGTGAAAGAGAATGCAACGGCGACCAGGCAGCAACGGCGCAGCAGGTGCATGGGCAGCTCCGGGAGGGATAACTGGTGGCGACCTTCGTGTGGCCGCATTCTAATTGCGTGCGGCTCAGCGGACAGCGCTCTGGTTTACGAAAGGACTTGCCCGCGAATCACGCGAATCGACGCGAATATCGTTGTATTCGCGTCGATTCGCGTGATTGGCGGGCCATAACTCGATGCGGCTACGACTCGGCGTGCTGGAACTCCCTTCGGTCGATTCCGCCTGCGGCTGCGCTGGACCTCTTCGTTCGCCATCAATCCTGCTTGTTGCCGGGCGTCGCGAACTCCCGGACGAGGCGTGCGACATCCAGCTCCTGGCGGATGGGAATCTCGTGCCCGCGGATGGCGGCCAGCGTCCGCTCGTATTCGCCCTCCTTGCCGTCATCGGGCTTATCGAGCTTGAAGTCGGCCGCCTCGCGCGCGGCGCTGGCGGCAGTGAGCTTGGCGACGTCGATCGTTGCCACAACGCGAGAGACCCCCTTGGCTTCCTGCACGTCCAGGCGCACGGCTTCCTCGGCGAGGCGCAGCAGCGCCTCGGCGTCTTTGGCGTTAGGCTGCTTGGCCGCCCAGTCGCGATTGGCGAGCTGGAGCATCGCCTCCTTGGCCGCGTCGAACGTGGCTTTGGCCTCGCGGCAGTCGGGTGCGGACAGCGAAAGGGCCGTGTGGAAGACCCCCTTCTCGCGCCAGCAAATGCGCGGGCCGTCGTCGGCCAGCCCGCGCAGCAGGCCCAGCGACGTTTCGTCCAAGACCATGAGGGGGTTGTCCGCGTCCCCTTCGCTGGCGGCCTTTTCCTTGGGCGGCTTGGCCGTATCGGCCGGCTTGTTGATCTGCAGGATGGCGGCCACGACTTGCTGCCGCGCCTCTTTCCAAGACTTTGTCTTGCCCGCTTTCTTGCGGCGAGCCAGCTCGTTGGTGCCCCCTTGCGCGATTCCTTCGGCCAGCGACTTGTTCTCCAGGGCCAGGATCGCATCCACCACCTCGCCGGGCACGCGCAGGCGGTGGTAGTAACAGAGCGTCTTCTCCGGGCTGAGGAAGAACTCGCCGGGCACGATGGTGATCTTGTCCAGCGGCAGGGTCGTGCGCTCGGTGGCCGGCGGGGTCTTGCCCCGTCGGCCGAGACCGATCTGCTGGTACTCATGATCCGAGATCCGCAAGCAAGCCGGCTCGTCGAAAATGGCAATCCAGGCGGCCGGAAAGATGAGCCGCTCCCGGTCCTTCCACAACTGCGCCAGCCAGTCGTGATCGCTCGCTTCGGCGCTGCGGATGTGCGCGTATACGGTCAGCACGTGAAACGAATCGTCGGCCGCGCCGTAGCGGGCGGAGAGGGTCTTCTTGGCGCTCACGCAACCAGCGCTGAGTGCCGCGAGAAGGCATAGGGCCCCTGCCCCCAAGCGAAAGGCGGTTGTTCGACAGCTCATGGCGCGCTCCTGGGAATAAGACACAAAACCGGCCCGAGTGATCACCGCTATTGTCGGCCACCGGGCGCCGCTCGCACAATAGGCGCCGCTTGCCGAGCGGCACTTTGACCGGAAGCACAGGCGGAAGCCGAGGCGCTGGCGGATTGTCCTGCCGGCAGGCGGGACCTACTTTAGCTCGCATGTGCCGAGCTTGCCCTCGGCGACGAAG
>JBGQHD010000201.1:0-7664 GCA_041497795.1 Planctomycetia bacterium | reverse complement strand
CCTTATTCGACAGGCCGAAGGCCATTTGCCGCAGCACTTCCGACTCGCGGCGGGTGAGCGGGGCGTCGATGTCGGCATCGACGCGGGGCGTGGACATGGCGCCGGAGACCCGCCGCATGTCGTCGCGCGACCAGGCCGCCTCGCCCGTCGCCGCCTGGCGGATGGCCGACAAAAGCTGTTCCCGACCGGCCCCCTTGAGCACGTAGCCCGAGGCCTTGAGCGCGACCGCCCGGGCGACGTAGGTCGGGTTGTCGTAGGTGGAGAGAATGAGCACCGGCAGGTCGGGAGCCTCCGACTTGATCCGCTCCAGGGCGTCCAGCCCGTCGCCGCCGTTCATGCGAATGTCGATCAGCGCCACGTCGGGCTGGTGCTCGCGGGCCAGGCGGACGGCGTCGTGGCCGTTGGCCGCCTCGGCGATCACGTCGATTTCGGTGCCTTGCATCAGGCTCACCAGTCCGGTGCGCACGACCTCGTGGTCGTCGGCGATCAGCAAGCGAATCGTCATACGGCATCGCCCGAAGTGAGTCCGAGAGTCCGCCTCGAGAACGCGACGTGAAGGGCGCCGAACGGTCCTGATTATACACCAAAGCGCGAGCCGCCGTGCAACTCGTCACCGGGGCGGCACGCGGACTTGGATTTCGTCGCCAACGACGCGGACTTCGAACACATCGACCTTCAGCCCCTTGGGGTTGTCGCACCAGGCGCCGTCGCAGACGCGAAACCGCCAGGCGTGCCAAGGACAAGTAACCACGCCGCCGGCCACTTCGCCGCCGGCCAGCGAGGCCCCCATGTGCGGGCAGATATCGTCGATGGCCTGGTACTGGCCGTCGAGGTGGAACACGGCCACCATGCGGCCGTTGACGGCGAACGCCTCGCCGCGGCCCGGCTCGATGGAACCGACCTTGGCCACGGTGGTGAAGTCGCTCATGCAGGGGCAGGAGTCAGGGGACAGGGGTCAGGAGACAGGAGTCAGGGGTCAAGGGCAGGCTCCTGTCACCTGACTCCTGACTCCTGGACTGAGCGGCAACTTTACAACGGTTGCCGCGCCGCGGCTAGACGTGAACGCCGTGCCTGGCGCGTCGTGGCCGCGGCGGACGTAGGCCAGGGCGAGCGCCGCGCCTAGGCGGGGGGAGAACGCCGATGACGTGACGTGCGCGGCGGCTTTGCCTTGGGCGGTGAGCTCCGTACCGGGCGGCGGCGCGTCGGCCCCTTCGAACTTCAGGCCGCAGAGCGTCTGGTTGACGTGCCCCAGAGCGTCGATCCGGGCGACCGTCTCCTGGCCGAGGTAGCACCCCTTGGTGAAGCTGATCGCCAGGGCATCGCGGGCCAGCTCCTGCGGCAGGTTCTTGTCGCTGATGTCCTGGCCGAACAGCGGCGTGCCGGCCTCGATGCGGGCCATTTCCAGGGCCTCGTGCCCGCAGGGCCGGGCGCCGGCCGCGCACAGCGCGGTCCACGCGGCCTCGATGGCCGGCCCTTCGCCACTCAAGAGGAACGTATTCGGCCCGCAGACGTCCGTGCGGCGAAGCGAGATCGACTGCCCCGCCAACTGAACATCCGCGTGACTAAGCCGCGCGTCCGGCGCGTTACCCGCCAGTTGCCGCAAGAGATCGACCGTGCCAGCGCCGGCCAGCAGCAGTTCGCACCAATCCGGCGTGCGGTCCTGGAAGGCGACTTTCTCTCGGATGTGGTAGCGCTCGAAGTGCGGTAGCAGCTTGGCAGCCTGGCCCGGCACGGTGTCGAAGACGAGCGACTCGGCGCCGCAGAAGATATGGCCGTGGCCAATGGTCTTACCCTGCACGTTGGTGATGAACGCCTCGCAGCCCTGGCCCGGCGGCAAGACGCGGACGTTGTTCGTGCAGAGGTTGTGCAGGAAGGCCGCCCGGTCGTCGCCGGTGAACTCGATCTGCGTGCGGTCGAGCCAGGGGGCCACGCCGCAGCCGCGCGTCAGCGCCTCGTACTCGGCCCGCGGATCGCCAAAGTGGAGCGCGACGCGCCGGCCGGCCGCCTCGCCCCAGGTGGCGCTCGATCGATCGAGAAATGTGACGGCACTGGGCATTGGCTAAACCGCAAGCGTAGGGCGGGCTGGTATGGTGCTGCGGCCTGACCTCTGACCTCTGACCTCTGACTCCTGACTCCTGACTCCTGACTCCTGACTCCTGACTCCTGACTCCTGACTCCTGACTCCTACAAGTGCATCCCCACGTATCCGCCGTGCTTGTCGATCTCCGCCTGGATCCGCTCCATACGGCGCACCGCTTGCTCCAGGTCGCCGGCGGCGATGTAGCGGTCGAACTCCACGGTCACGGCCTTGGGTACGGTGTCGTAGAACCAGGCCACCACCGGCTCGGTGAGCCAGTCGCACGTCTCCCGCACCAGCTCGATTTGCAGATCGCAGCGAGCCGTCTTCTGGTCGGTTTCGTCGGTGAAGACCGTCCCCTCGAAGCCGAACTCCAGCATGCCCACGTCGTCGTGATTGGTGAGGTGGAACACGCAGCGGGAGTTGTACAAGTAGTACGTGTTGTACGTGCCGTGCGACTCGATGGCCTGCAGCAGCCGCTCGCACCGCTCGCGGTACTTGGGCGAGGCGTCGATCGGCACGTCCAGCCGGCTGATGGTCCGCAACGGCAGGCAAGTGAAGTGGATATCGACCCAACGGTTCATGGCTCACCTCCCTCGTCGGCGCCGCGGCGGATGACGGCCACCACGTCCTCGACCGGCACTATGAACAGCTTGTTGTCCTGCTCGAAATCGACCGGAATGCTGTTGCGCGGGTCGAGGATGATCCTGTCGTACTTCTCCAACGGATAGTCCGGGTCGTTGGCCACCTGGGCGCTGATGGCCACGATGCGGCCGGTGATCGTCGGGATCTTGGCGTCGTCGGGCAAATGAATGCCGCCGCGCGTGGTGCGGCGCTCCTCATCCTTGCGGATCAGCACCCGGTCACCAATCGGCTCGATGGTTTCCAGCGACATTTTCTTGCGGGCTTCGGTCACGAGACGGAAAGTCAGCGGTCGGTCGGTAGGATCGTCCAGGCCGCGATCCAGAATACCACCAGGACAGGGAAAACCGCTAGAGAGACGGCCGCGCGCGGCGGACTGCGGCCACGTCAGCAGCGGCGCACGTCAGCACCCCGGCTGCTCCCAGCAGCCGGGGTGCTTTGGTCGTGCGCGTTGCCCCACGAGTCCGCACTGCTAGGATTACTATGAGGGGAGTGCCCGTCGCAAGCTGCCCACCGCAAGCTCATCGTGCCACGGCAAAAACGCCCGTGGCCGTCCTGGTTGGGAAAGGAGGCGGGATATGGCCCTGCGCACCTTTCTGTCGCTGACTTCTTCAGGCAGGCTGGCTTTGCTGCTCGCGCTGGGCATGGGGACCGATGTCTCGTCGGTAGTCCGCGCCCAGGACGCCTCGCGGGGTGGCGTCGTGGACCTGGTCCTCCGCAAAGTCGTCGTCGAAACGACCAAGGCCAACGGCGACTCCTGGGACCCGCTGGGGGGCAAGCCCGACTTGCGCGTCAGCATCGCCTGCGGCGCCAAGCGGTTCAGAAGCCTGGTGAAGAAGGATGTCTACGCCCACGACTTCAAGGCCAAAGCGCTGCGCGTCCGAGCCGGCGACCTCGTCGAGATCGCGGTGTACGATCAAGATGCGGTCGTGGACGACGAAATCGGCCGGATCAGGGTCACCATCACGGCGGAGCAGATGGCCGCGGGCGGCGCGGGCTGGCTATTGTTCGGCCGAGTGAAGGAACTGCACGTCGAGTTCCGCCGCTGAGTACCGCTCTAAACCGCCGAGCCGCCCGGCCCTAGGAAGTTGTTGTGCCCCAGGCTGCCGGGTAGGCTGAGTGCTGGTCCGCCAAGGGCATGTTCCGCCAAGGGCATGTTATGAGCAGGGTCATGAACAGCGTCGCGGCCGAAGAGCTGGCTTGGGATGCGGCCTGCCGGTGGCGGCAATACGAGGCGGAGCTGCGGGTCAACCTCGTGCGGGTCGCGGCGATCGGCGTGTTCTACAGTGTCCACCTGGTGCATCACCTGGCCGCCACGGGGCGACATCCCGTGCTCGAAGTGCTGGGCCTGGATGCCGGGGCGGGCCTCTCCGATCACGCGCACGTGGCGGTCACCTGCATCGCGGTGGCATGGGCCATGCTGGGGCTGCTCATCCATCGTTTGCTGTTGGGGCGCGTGTTTCCCCGCTGGTTGATGTACGCTTCCACGGGCACCGACCTGCTGCTGCTGACCTGCGTCTTGTCGCTGACCTCGGGGGTGACCAGCCCGCTCGTGGCCGGCTACTTCTTGATTGTCATGATGGCGGGCCTGCGGCTCGACGCGCGGCTTGTGCGCTGCACGACCGCGACGGCCGTGATCGGCTACGTGGTCTTGCTCGGAATGGCCAAGTGGCCCCTGGGCTTGGCGAAGCTCAGCCCCCTGCCCACGGTGCCGCGGTATCAGCAACTGATGATGATCGCGGCGCTGGTGCTCGCGGGCGTGCTGGTCGGGCAGTGGGTGCGCAGCGCCAGGGATTTGGCCCAGCACCTGATTCGCGCGGCGCGAGAGGAGGCGGCGTCATGAAGTGTCGCCACTGTGGAGCGGTCAATGCGCGGCCGGCGCCGAAGTGCTGGCTGTGTGGCCAGGACCCATCCGGCGAGCCGGAGGCCGTAGCCGCGGCCCCGCCCCCCGTGCACACCGCCGCCATCAACCCGGCGCAGAAGTACGTGCAGCAGGCCCGCGAGGGCTTCGCCGACAACCAGGTGCACACCGCCGCCATCAACCCGGCGCAGAAGTACTCCCGTTCGTTCACGCTCGCCACCATCTTTCTGGTGATGACGCTGATCGCGGTGTGTATGGGCGTGGTCGTGATGTCCCCGGGACTGGGCATCGTGCTGGCGATCCTCTCGCTGCCCGCGTTCGTGCGGACCGGATTGCGGGTGCAGCGCCGGGTGGCGCTCGGCAAGTCGGTGACCACGGGGCAGAAGATTGGCTGGTTCTTGGGATCGCTCGCCGCGGCCGTCGTGGTGGCGGTCGTCGTCGTGACGGTCGCTGCCGTGGGCATGTTCTTCGTCTGTCTCAGCGCCGGACCCATTCACGTGGGGTAGGGGTTTTTGTGCTAGCATCTTGGGTGCTTGCGCGACCTGCGACGCCGATAGACCTGTCCGTGGGCCGGCCGCTACGACAAACCCGTGATGAGGACCTGGCGATGACAACGCTGCAACTGCGAGAGCATCGCTTTCTAGGCGCCACGCAGAGCTTGTGCCCGGAGTGTCTGGCGCTCGTTCCGGCGAAAATCCTCTCGCGCGAGGGCCGCGTGTACTTTCGCAAGCATTGCCCCACGCACGGCACGCGCGACGACTTCGTCTGCTCCGACGAGCGCTGGTTCGACCGGATGGAGTACAGCTTGCCGGGCCGCGTGCCGCCGCGCTTCGCGTTGGAGCCGAGCCGCGGCTGCCCGTACGACTGCGGATTGTGCACCGAGCACGAGCAGCACACGTGCGTGGCCCTCTTGGAAATCACCTCCTCCTGCAACCTCACCTGCCCGTTGTGCTACGCCGGCAGCGCGCCGGGCGGCGTGCACGTGAGCTACGATGACTGTTGCCGGGCGATCGACCGGTTGGTGGAGTACGAAGGACGGCCGGAGATCTTGCAGCTTTCCGGCGGCGAGCCGACGGTCCATCCGCAGTTCGAGGCCATCTTCGATTACGCCTGCCGCCAGCCGATCGACATCGTGATGGTCAACACCAACGGCATTCGCCTGGCCCACGATGTCCGGCTGCGCGAGGAGCTGATCCGCCGCCGGCATCGCTGCGAAGTCTACTTGCAGTTTGACGGATTCGACGACCGCGCGAACATCGCCTTGCGCGGCGAGCGCTTGGTGGACGTCAAACGCAGGGCGATCGACGCCCTCACCGAGGCCGGCGTGCGCGTGATCCTGGTCTGCACCGTGGAAGCGGGCGTCAATCTGGACCAACTGGGTCGCATCGTCCAATTCGGCTTGCAGCGCCCCGGCATCACCGGCGTGAGCTTTCAGCCGGCCACCTACGTGGGGCGCTACGTGACGCCGGAATCGCTGGAGCGGCGGGTGACCTTCCCCGACGTAATCCGGGCCATCGTGGACCAGACCTACGGGCAGTGGCGGGAGCAGGACTTCTTTCCCTTGCCCTGCGCCCACCCCAACGCCCACACGCTGGCCTATGCCTATCGTCACGACGGCCGGGCGGTTTCTCTGGCCCGCTTCATCGACATCGACAATCACCTCGACCTGCTGGCCAACGGCATCACCTTCAATCGGCAGAGCGCCAGCGCGCTCATCAGCAAGGTCCTGGCCCGGCAGGCGTGTGGCTCCGAGGATTGCGGCTGCGGCCCCGTGCAACTGACGCCGGCCCCACGTGGCACGGGCATCTTGCCCGTGCGGCAAACCCAAGCCGCCTCCGACACACGTCGGGCTTACGCCTCGACGCTCGCCGAACCCCAAAACGGTCACGCGGCGGAACCCACCGCGGACATCCGCGAACTGGCCGCATCGTTCTTTGCCCGAGCGATTGCCGAAGACCTCTCTCCCTCCGACGTGTTCCGCATCACGACCACCAGCTTCATGGACGCCTACAACTTCGACATCCGCCAGCTCATGAAGTCCTGCGTCCATCACTTGCTGCCCAGCGGCCACCTGGTGCCGTTCGACGCGTACAACGTGCTGTACCGCGACGGCCACGTTCCCTTGCCGCCGCTGAACGGGCTGGTGGAGATCAAGCGGCAAGCCGAGCCAGCGAGCAGCGCGTGAACCTGATCTACTCCGCCATCATGATCGCGGCCATTGCCGCCGGCGCGCTGCTGGCGAGGCGGACGCAGCGCTCCCTGGGGCTGACTCCGCGCGAAAGGCTGGGCATCGCCGTGGGGGCCTTCGGTGGGGCCATGATCGGGGCCAAGCTCCCCTTCGTGTTCTCCGACTGGAACGGCTTCCTCAGCGGCGCCGCCTGGTTCTCCGACGGCAAGACCATTCTCCTGGGCCTGGTGGGCGGGTACTTCGCCGTCGAGATCGCCAAGTGGTCGCTCGACGTTCGCGCCAAAACGGGAGACAGCTTCGCCGTGCCCGTGGCCGCGGCCATCGGAATCGGCCGCTTGGGCTGCTTCTGGGCCGGCTGCTGCTACGGCACGGCGACTTCGCTCCCTTGGGGGGTCGTCTTCCCGCAGGTCGATCAGCTTCCCCGCCACCCCACGCAGCTCTACGAGTCGGCCTACCATCTGACCTGCGCCGTCCTGCTGGCCTGCTGTTATCGCGATGGGCTGTTTCGCGGACAGCTCATCAAGCTCTACATCCTGACCTATGCCGGCTACCGCTTCGCCACGGAGTTCATCCGGCCCGAAGTCCGGTTGTGGGGCGGTTGGACCGGCTATCAGTGGGCAAGCATCGTGTTGGTGCTGCTCTTCGCCTGGCTGTGGTGGCGCGATGCGAAGCAGCCCGCAGCGGGCCACCAAGGCGAACGGATCGCCAGCGACGCGATCTCCTCGTGAGGGACTATTCCTCGTCATCCGGCTCCCCTGCCGGAGCGTCACAGTCCCTGCCCAGGTGGAACGACCGCTCGTAGTGCTCCGATTGATGCACGCACAGCAGCGTGCCGTTCTGGATCGTGAGCATCTTGTCCTGGAAGAAGATGGTGTCCCACTTCAGGCCTGGCAGGT
>JBGQHD010000200.1:0-7672 GCA_041497795.1 Planctomycetia bacterium | reverse complement strand
TCGGCTGAAGCCGACAATTTTCACGCCCGAATCCACATCCGCCGCCTCGACCGCTCATGGGCTCCCGCCGTGCTGGGTTATGCCTCCGCCCGCACCTTCCGCTCCACGCATTGCCGCAGCACTTCGCGCGTGCGGCGGAGGAGCGTCTTCACACCGTCGGCCGTCATCTCCAGCCGCTGGGCGATTTGCTCGCGCGAGTGGCCCTCGCGGTAGTGCAGGTCGATGGCCTGGCGGCCGCGGCCGCTGAGGCCCTCTACGCACTCTCGCAGCGACTCGATCCACGTATCGCCGCCGTCATCGCCGGCGAACTGGCGCCACACCTCGTCGGCTTCCGCGAGATAGGCGTCGTCCAGGTCTTCCAGCGACGGCTCCCGCCGGCTGCGACGCACCCACTTGAAGAACAGCTTGCGGGCCACGCCGCGCAGGTAGGCCGGGGCGTCGCGGACCGCCTCGCCATTGCCGCCGCGGGCGATTGCCAGAAACGCCTCCTGCGTCAGGTCATCCGCCGCCGCGTCGTCGCAGCCCAGGAAGCGCAGATACCGCCAGATGCCCAGCCGGTGGGTCTCGACCGCCTCAGCCAGATCGTCCGCAAGGTGCGTGCGATTCGGAGGTACGGGCGCCAGGTCCCTGTCAGCCGCACCCATATCGGCCAGCTCCGCCGCATAACCGCCCATGAGCGTCGTCATGCCCTAAGAGTGCCGCGTGGATCGGAAAAGGGTTCGGAAATCCACAAACGCAGATGCTGCCATTGAATTCACGGCAAGAACGAATGACGCCCCACGAGTCGGGACGCCCGTCTAGGGCGCACCGCCTCTCAGTGATTGACCACCAAGGCACGAAGACACGAAGAAGACAAGGCCCTCTCTCCTTCGTGTCTTCGTGTCTTGGTGGTTCTATAGCTTCGTTGGTGCACTCCGGGCGCTGACGCGACCCGGCTCGCCAGCGCTGACGTGACCCGGCTCGCCGTTCGGCTACTTCTTGAACATCCGGTCGTTCGTGTCGCCGCGCGAGAGCAGGTACGCCACCATATCCAAAACCTCATCCTGGTTGAGCACGTTCATGAGGTCGTTCGGCATCAGCGACACCTTCGATGGCTCCATGCGGTCGATGTCGTCTTTGGCCAGCTCGACCACCTTGGTGGCGTCCTCGGCATCGACCAGGATCACGACCTTGCCGTTCTGGTCGCTGAGGACGCGGCCGGTGTATTGCTTGCCGCCGGCGGAGATCACGTGTGCCCGGTATTGGTCGGAGACCACCTTGCTGGGCTCGACCAGCGATTCGGCCAGGTCGCGGGGGCTGAAGCGGCCGGCGACGTTCGTCAGGTCCGGCCCCGTCGCGCCCCCCTCGCCGCCGAAGCGATGGCAGATCACGCACCGCGAGGCGGCGTAGGCCCGGCGGCCGCCCTCGAAGCTGCGGCCGGTGAGGCCGTTCTTGGCGACCGCGACCATGTCATCGACCGTCCACTTGCGGCCCGGGCCGATCGGCTTGGGCAGATCGGCCGGCTTGGGCGGCTGGAGGGCCACGTCGGACTCGATCGCCTTGCGCTCGGCCTGCGTGGCGTTCAGCAGGGCGTCGGCGCGAATGTTGTCGATGAACTTCTGGTAGCTGGCACCGCCGCTCTTGGTCCGCAGCTCGGCCAGCATGCCGAAATACTGCTTGCGCTCCTCCAGCGTCCAGCCGTATTTCATATTCCGCAGCACGAAGGCGTAGTGCACCCGCTGCAAGTCCGGGTGATTGGCCAGCATGGCCGCAATCGGCCCCGCGTAACCGGGGTTGCGGGCAATCAACTCCCGCATGTCGGGACCCGCGATTTCCGACTTCTGCTCCATCAGCTTGAGCGTCTTGCCGATCACCGTGGGCGAGTTGAGGAACACCAGAAGCTGCACCAGCTCGCGGTTCTCGTTGTCGGTCTTGGCCGGATAGAACTTGTCGAGCCGCTGGTCGAGCCGCTCGGCCGTGACGTGGTCGGGCTGGCCCAGGCGGATGAAGGCCAATTGATAGGCGCGGAGCAGGTCGAGCCGCAGTCCCTCGCTTAGTTTTGCGTATTCCAGCGCGTCGAAAGCGCTCAAGATTTCCGGATGCTTGCTCTTGTCCGCTTCGCGAGCTGCGGCGACTAGTATCGTGACGGCCGCTTGCGCCCCCGCGGCGTTCGACGGATCTATGGACTTCGATTCCCTGTCCAACAACTTCGACAACACTGCATGAGTGAAATGCTGATGCTCCACGGCGATCCGTGCGGCGTAGCGAATAAAACGGTCCTCATGACCCATTTGCTTCGCCAGTGAATCGATGATCGTGGGAGCTGGCATCCACATACGAGGACCGTGATACTCCTCTGTGCTATGGCGGACATTGCGCAGCTCGGCACCTTCCTTGTCGTGGCCATCAACTCGCGCGGTTGATTCCTTGCCGACATACGTCACGCGAAACAGCTCCGACTGCGTCCCCCGCCCACCAACGGCAAAGTACAGCGCCCCGTCCTTGCCGACGGTCGCATCCGTCAGCGGCAGCGGCGTGCGGGAGAGGAATTCTTCCTTCTCGCCGCTGTACGTCGAGCCTTGCGGCTTCAGATGGATGGCGTAGATGGTGCCGAACGTCCAGTCGAGCAGGTAGAGGGCCTTCTGATACTTGGCCGGGAACTTCGTCCCGTAGCCAAACTCCACGCCGACCGGCGAGCCGGGGCCCATGTCCAGCACTGGCGGCAGGCTGTCGGGGTAGTAGCTCGGCCACACGCCGCTGCCGCTGCGCCAGCCGAACTCGCTGCCACTGGTGGCGTGGCAGACGCGCGTGGGCCGGTACCACGACGCGCCCATGTCCCATTCCATGTCGGAATCGTAGGAGAACAGCTCGCCGTCGGCGTTGAAGGCCATGTCGTAGGCGTTGCGATAGCCGACGCTGTGCATCTCCCAAGTCTTGCCGTCCGGATCGGTCTTGGCGATCCAGCCGCCAGGGGCGAGGATGCCGCGGGCATGGCCGTTGGAATCCCACTGGCGGGGCAGCAACAGGTCTTCGTCCCAGTTGGCCGGCTGCCGGCTGCTCATCCCCTCGGGCAGCGTGACGCGAAGCTGATCGCTGCCGACGCCGCCCATCTCCAGCGGCGGGCGATTGCGCTTCACGTCGAACGGCGGCAGCGTGTGGTTGCCGGATTGCAGATAGATCGACTTGCCGTCGGGCGACAGCCGGATCGCGTGCGGCCCATGCTCGCCGCCGCCGCGGATACGGAAGAGCAGCTTCGGCTGGCCGAACGTGTCTTTCTCGGCGTCGTAGGGAACGCGATAGAGGCCGCTGCCGGCGCCGCCGTTGACCGAGCAATAGAGACTATCGAAGGCGAAGAGCATGCCCTGGCAGGCGGTCATCTTCAGGGGCAGTGCCTCGACCTTCGTCTCGCTGGAGGCTTCGCCACTCCCGCCAATCGGCGGCGGCGTGATGCGGTAGAGGCCCTTGCCCTCCTGATCGCTGGCGATGATCCGGCCCTTGGGATCGGTAGTGACGCAGACCCAGGAGCCTTGCTTGTCCTTGGGCACGGTGTAGAGCAGCTCGACTTGGAAGCCGGGCAAGACGTTGAAGACATCGCGCGGGGCCGAGGCGATCGAGACCTTCGGCGCGGTGAACACATCGCCCCACGGTCTCATGCCCATCTTGCCCAGCACGACGACGGGAGCGAACTTGTCCGACATGAACCCGCGGGCGGCCTGCCAGGACTTGTCGGTGACCACGTACCGCAGCTTGCCGTCCGGCATCTTCAGGGCCAGCTTCAGGGCCATGGCGGCCGGGCCGTCGCTGTTGAAGCCGCGGACGCGGAGCGTGTTCTTGCCAGCCTTGACGTGCTTTTGCACGTCTAAGGTGATGGGCGCCTCCCACGACGAGCTTTCGGCCACCTGGACGTCGTTGATGAAAACGACCAACCGATTGTCGCAGGCAGCGATGATCGTCGCGGCCTTGCTGCCGCCCTCGAAGTCGGTGCGGAAGAGGTAGCGGTCGTCGTCCTTCGCCGGGCCGCCCCAAATCCACTGGGCCGTGGGGCCGCCGGCCAGATCGGCGTTTTGCTCTTTCGGCTGCGGGTCGGCTTCGGCCGGCGCGGCCGCGCCGCGGACCTGCGACTTGGCCACGACGGGCTTTTGCGTGGAGATTGCGCCGTCTTGCGCCGCGGCGGGCAAAGCAAGAGAAAGCGCCGCCAAGGCCGCGCCGAAGCACGAATGCCAAGCAAACCACGCTGATCGCGTCATGAGTCGAGTTCCTTCAGGGATTGAACGTCGTGGTGGGGCGCGAGGGAGTGGCTGCCTGAGTGGCCGCGCCGCGTCCACTCCAGATAGTACACTGTGCAGTATAGAAACCTCAAGGAACGGGACCGGTCATACTAGCCCGACGCGCAAGCGAGGGAGGCGCCTGCGCCCCCTCCCATTTGCCAGTGACGAGGACTGGGGCGGTATGTATCGTTGACGGAACGGAAGTGACTGAACCCCGGTTCTTCCAGTCTCATGCGCAGCCTGGCCCTGCTGGAAATCGGCAACCTCAGCCCCGCGCTGCTGGTCGTCGACCGCTGCGCCAAGGCGGCCGGCGTGCGCGTGGTGGGCGTGGAGAGCGCCGACCCGGCCCAGTGCATCAAGCTGCTGGGCAGTGCCGACGCCGTGCGAGCGGCCGCCGAGGCGGGCGTGGCCTTGGCCCGACAGATGGGCACTTTGGCCGCGTGGTGCGTGCTGGCCGGCCCGCTACCCGAAACATTGGCCCTGGCGCAGCAGCCGCCGGCGTTCAATCCGCTGCTGGAGATTTACGATTCCCGTGTTCCCCGAGAGGGTCCCATGAATTCGTCCGACGCGCTGGGTTTGCTGGAAACGCAGGGCCTGGTGGCCGCGCTGCACGCCACCGACGAGATGCTCAAAAGCGCCTCGGTGACGCTGGTGGGCAAGGAGAAGATCGGCGCGGCCTACGTCACGATCATGGTCCGCGGCGACGTGGCCGCCGTCCAGGCCGCCATCGCCGCCGGCAAGCAAAGCGTCGAACGCCTCGGCGGCAAGCTGATCCTGGCGGATGTCATCAGCCGCCCGCACCCCGATTTGGCCGCCCTGCTGCCGAAGTAGGTGCCGCTTGCCGAGCGGCACCGGTCCTGCCACGTGGCCGCGCCTCTCCGAGACGCGACTGCGAGTCTCGGAGAGACTCGCCCACGTGTCCCGCCCGGCAGGCGGGACCTACAGCAGCAGCAGGGCACGTTTCGCAACGTGCCCCACGCGACCTAGCGCCGGCCGACGTATCCTGGCACGATCGCGTTGGTCTGCTCGCGGATCGTGTTGTCGTGCGACAGGATCAACTGCTCGCCGACAAAGTACGAGTGGAAATCGGCCACCACCAGGTTGTAGGTCGGCTCGCTTTCCACGCTGTCCACTTGGTGCACCTGGATCACTTCCTTAGCGGTGTGCAGCGTGGCGCCGCGCTTCAGGTCGCGGGCTTTCACCCAGCCCTGGCCCGATTGCCAGAACAGGTGTCCGCCGCTGGTGCGGATGGCGCCGCGCCGGGTTTCGATCCGCATCAGCGGGCCGGCCGGCCGCACGGTGGTCGCCAGAACAGGCCGATAGGCCAGCTCGCCCGTGTCGGGGTCTTGCGAGAGGACTTGATCGCCGAGTTGGACTTTCTCGATCGCCTTGTGGCCATCGAGGGTCCAGACCATCGTGCCGGCGGCCAGGCAGTCCATCGACATCCTGGAAGGCGCGCTGGCATTGGTGGAGCTGCTTCGGTCGGCGACGGCGACTTCCCGCACGCGATATCGCTGCTCCAGCGGCTTCACGCCGGGCTGGAAGAGGTCGTTGCGCTCCAGCCACCAAGCCCACCAGAGCTGTGGCTCCGGCGGCATCGTTTGCCCGGAGACGTAAGACAAGAGCTGGCAAATCCGCCGGTTGGTTTCCTCCGCTCGGGCGTTCTCTTGAGAGATGGCCGCCTCGCGGGCCGCGGCCGTGCGAGCGGCCTCGCTGGCCGCCCGGTTGAGGGTGTCGCCGCCGTTGCCGCCTGGCAGAGCGATCCGCTGGTAGGCCGTGTCGAACACCGACAGCTCGCGGTTGTCCTGGCCTTCACGATACAGCAGGTGACGATACAGCAAGCGGCCGCGCGGCCCGCGGAACAGCTCGGACCGCGTCTGAATCGGCGTGTGCAGCTCGGCCAGCAGCGCGGCCGCATAATGATCGACTTCGCGGCCCTGCAACCGCAGGGCGGCGGCCTGCCGCACGAACAGCCAGGGAGAGAAGAGCGCCTGCCGCGCCAGGGCCACCGAGGCCTCGGTGGTGGTCATGCCGGCCAGCGTAGTGATGGCAAGCTGCGCCGTTTTCTCGTTGTGGGCACAGAGGACGACCTCAATCGCGGGGATCGCCGCCGCGACGTGGATGACGCGGATTTGCGACTCAGCCTGCTCGGTGACTTTCGGGTTCGTGCCGAGGAATTGCTTGCGGAGCGTTTCCAGCTTCGGCCGCCACTCGTTCATGTCGGCGATGGCCTTGGCGGCCCGCTCGCGCCCTTCGGCGACCTCTCGCTGATTGAGCCACACGCCATCGACCCGGCGGAAACCGAGCTTCTCCCGCGCTTCGGCTTGATCGGGGCTCAACTCCACCACGCGGGTGTAATGCGCGCGGGCCTCGGGCAGCAGCTTCTTCTCCAAGCACCAGCGGGCCAGCTCGATTTGCCCGGCCACGGTATTCGGCGCTTTGTCCCGCAGGCGGCGATAGGCGGCCCGCGTCGTGTCGCCCCCGGCAATCCGCGTGGCTTCGTCGTATTTGCGCCATTGCTCGTTGTGCTTGACGAAGCCCAGGTGCCAGCGGGCGGGGGCGAAGTCGGGCGACTTCTCCAAGGCGGCTTGCAGCTCCACCGCCCGGCCCGAGGCCGTTCCTAGGGCTTCTTTGGCCAGGGCGTCGGTCACGAGCTGGGAGGCCGGCGTGGCCTGCGGGGCCGCTTGAGCCAGCGAGCCAATCGCGGCGACCAACAAGAGCATGACCCCCACGACGGCGACGACATCCCGTAAGCGGCGAATGCCAAAGCGCGCTGACATGGTCCCTCTCCCCGAGTCGATGTGCTGCGGAACACGCGTGCGAAAGGACTTGGCCGCTGGTTCCGGGAGAGCGGCCGACCGTGAGAGTACCGCCGTGGGGACGAAAATGCAAACTTCGGGAGTGCGATTTTGGCGTGGCTTAACACCCCGGCTGCTTGGAGCAGCCGGGGTGCTTTCGTCAAAACAGCGTCTCGCCGGGATACGTGACTTGCTCGCCCTCGAAGCGAGCAAAAGATGGCGGCGCGTGTGGCTTCGGCCGGCCGGAGCCCATGATGTCGAGCACGGCCCAGCCCCGCGCGACCAAGGCATCGGCGATCAGCCGGCGGTGGCACTGCCAGGGCAGCGCTTCGGCGCACAGGATGGCGGTTCGAGCCGACTGCGCCACAGCCGTCAACTCGACCAGGCTGGCGGCGAACTCCGGCGTCTGCATGTAGTCGGCAAAGGCGTTGAAGGCCTGCACCCGCCAGGCCGTATTCACCGAGCCGGGCGTGCGCTCCTTCCGCCGGCCGCCCAGCGCGGCGAAATGCCGATAGCCGATGCCCTGCTCGGCCAGGCCCGTTCGAGGTCCTCGCGATTGAACTGCGGGTGAGCCCGCGAGGCCGGAAACCGCCGCACGTCGGCCACCACGGCAATCTGCTCGCGTCT
>JBGQHD010000199.1:0-7696 GCA_041497795.1 Planctomycetia bacterium | reverse complement strand
TCGAGCTGCAGCTCCAGCAGCATGTTGACGGCGAAGGGGTAATCCGGCGCCAGCTCGATGGCCCGCTGCAGGTCGCGCTTGGCCCCCGCGCGGTCTTCCACGTGCAGCCGGGCGTCGGCCAGGTAGCCCCAGCAGCTTGGCTCTTGCGGCTCGATGCGGGCCATCTGCTCGGCGGCCTGGACGTAGTTCTCCCAGTCCCGCGTCATCTCATACAGGTCGGCCAGCCGCTTCCAGCCCCAGAAGAACTCCGGCTCGTCGAGCACCACGTCCTGCAACTGGGCCACGGCGGCCACCAAGTTGCCGCGCTGCACCTCGAGCTCGGCCGCGTGGATCAAAAGCGGCGTCGGCGGCCGCTCGCCGAAGACCGGCGAATAGCAAGCGACGATGGCCGCGTCGAACTGCTCGTCCTCGGCCAGCAGCGTCGCCCGCCGCATGTGGGCCGAAATGTTGCGCGGATCGATGGCCAGGGCGCGATCCAGGGCCGCGTGCGCCTCGGGCCGCACGGCGGGGCCTTCCAGCACGCCGGCCAAGGCCACCCAAGGGGCCACGTCGTCCGGCCGCGATTCGGCCAGCTCGCGGGCCAAACGGGCCGGCAACTCGGCCAGGCTCGGATCGTCCTTGCCGGCCTCGCGCGCCCAGTGCCGCAGCGCGTCCCAGGCCCAATCTTCATCGGGGGCCAGACGCACGGCGTGCTGAATGCTCTCCAGGGCCGCCGACCGCTCGCCCAGGTTCCACAGCGTCTCGGCCAGGTAGGCGTGATTGACGGCGTTGTCCGGATCGTGGGTCAGCGATCGCTCGAGCACGTCGCGGCAGCGGGCCAGGTCGCCTTGGCGGTTGTACGTTTCGGCCAGATAACGGGCCGCGTCGCTGCAGCGCGGATCGACTTCGAGGGCCCGCTCGAGCGCCGCGATCTCGCCGCCGGCGTCGCCGCGCACGTGCTGCACGAAGCCCATCGTCAGCCAGACGTACGGATTGGCCGGGAACCGCCCGACGGCCCGCTGGGCCAACGCCAGCCCTTGGGCGGCTTGGCCGACATCGACCAGGTGATGGATGGTGCCGGTCCAAGCCTGCCAGTCCGGCTCCCCCGCGACCAGCCGCACAAGCTGCCCGGCCGCGTCGGCACAGAGCTTCTCCTGGCCGGTGCGGTTGTACCACTCGGCCAGTTGGGCCCAAGCGTAGAAATATTCGGAGTCGTCGCCGACGACCTGCTGCATCTGCGCGATGGCGGCGGGCAGGTCGCCCTTGTCGGCCAGGATGGCGGCGGCGCGGGCACGCAGCACCAGCGGCGGACCTTCCGCGAACGCGGACGGACGGCAAGCGGCCAGGGCCTCGTCAAAACGCCCCTCGGAGAGGAACAGGTCGGCGCGGCGGCCGTGGGCCTCGATGTTCCGCGGGTCAAGCTCCAGCGCGCGGTCCAGGGCGGCCATCGCCTCGGTCCGCTCTTCGGGAGCGTCGAGCAACGAGGCCAGCACCAGCCACACTTCGGCTACGTTCGGCCGGCTGCGGGTGAACTCGCGAGCCAGGCCGATCGCCTGGTCGCGCCGGCCCAGCTCCTGGCACCAGGCACGATACGTGCGCCAGGCCCAATCGTTGTCGGCCGGGGCCAGGCGGATGGCCAGCTTGATCTTCTGCAGCGCCTCGTCCCGCCGGCGGAGATGCCACAAGATTTCGGCCAGGAAGTTGTGGTTGCCAGGGTTCGCCGGGTCGCGGGCAATCGCCGCTTCCAGCACCTGCCGGGTACGCTCGTAGTCGCCCTGGTGCTCGTAAGCTTCCGCCAGTTGCCGCGAGGCGTAGCTCAGGCCCGGGCTGATCTCCAGCGCCCGTTCGATGGCGGCGATTTGCTCGGCGAACTCGCCCCGCTCGTGGTGCACCTTCGCCAGGTCGAGCCAGACGACCGGCAGCAGCGGGAAGCGGTCGGAAGCCTGACGGGCCACGTCGAGGGCTTCGCTGACCCGCTCGCAGGTGATGAGCTGGTCGATCGTGGCCGACCAGGCCTGCCACAGGTCGGGCCGGGCGGCGCGAATCTCGCGCAGCGTGTCCAGCAGCTCGTCGGCCTCGAGCGTCGTGGCGGCGCAATCGCAGAAGCCCAGCACGGCGTCGCCGAGAATCACCTGCTTCAGCAGCTCGCGGCGGACGAACTTCAGCTCGTCGGCCCGCTGCGCCTTCGAGTCGCACGTGGCCAGCAGCTCCTGGATCGCCAGATCGTAATCGACCGACAGACGAATAGCCTGGCGGAACGCCTCTTTGGCTTCCTCGGTATCGCCTGCCTTGCGATAGAGCAGGCCGAGGATCAGGAAACCGGCCGGGCTGGTCGGTTCGATCTCTTGCGCATGGCGCGCCTCGGCCAGTCCGTCGGAGAGCCGGCCTTGCTCGTAGAGTGCGATGGCCAACTCGCGGCGCGCCCAGGGATCGACGGACTGGATCGCCAGCAGCTCGCGGACGGCCTTTTCGGTCTCGGCCGGGTCGCTCTGCCGCAGCCACTCGATCAGCATCTGGTGCAGCACGTAGTTCTTGGGGAAGTCGGCCACGGCCTTCCGCAGGTGGGCCAGCGTGGCGTCGTACCCCTCGACCACGTACAACAGCCGCGACACGGCCTCGTGGGCATCCAGCGCCAGCGGCTCCAGCGAAATGATCTCGCGCCACTGGGCCAGCGCGCCGGCGATGTCGCCGCGATAGGTGGCGATGTTAGCCGCCCCGCGCAGCCAGAGGGCCTTGTGGCAAAACGGCTTCGCCTCGCCGAGCAACTGCTCGGCCCGGGCCAGGTCGCCGTAGCGCGCGTAATAGTCGGCGCTGAAGAGCTGCAAATCGCCGTCGTCGCAATGGAGCTGCAAGGCCGACTGGAGCACCTCTTCGGCCTCGGCGTGCTGGTGCAGCGCGTCGAAGGCGCTGGTCAGCGTGCGGGCCGGCAGGCTGGAACGATGGCCGAACCGTTGGAAGCGGTCCTTGAGGAACCGCAGCGCGACCTCCGTCTGCATCAGGTACCGTGAGGCGAGGAAGTACTCCTGGGCGAAGCCCTCCTGCATCTGCTCCAGGCAGGCCGCGTAGCGGTACAGCTCCAGCGCCTCGTGCCGGCGGTGGCGGTCCCAGCGCAGCTCGCCCAGCACGCGGTAACTCTCGGCGTCGCTCGGCCGCTGACGGATCGTGCGGCGGATGAGCCATTCGGCATAGTCGTGCTGCCGGGCATCGACCAGCAGCTCGTACGCCAATTCCTGGAAGAAGAGCGGGTCCGGCTCTTCGCCGTTGACAATTGCCCGCAGAATCTCCAGCCGGTCGTCGCGGCGGCCCAATTGCCGCAGGCAACTCAGCCGCATGAGCTGCAAGTTCTCGTCGTGGGGATACTTCTCCAGCAACTGCTCGGTGGCCTGGAGCAGGGCCACCACGTCGCTGTCGTAGCGCGCCAGCACGTTGCGGGCGCTGAGCGTGAGCCGATGCTTGGGGTCGATCTCCTCCATTTCGTCGAGCGCCGATTGGGCCTTGGCCCGGTCGTGATGCTCGAGCACGCAATGGATCGCGTGGACTCGGTCGTAAAGTTCGGCGTCGGGTAGCTCGATGCCTTCCAGCAGCTCGGGCCGGTCCACCGGCACCAGGGCCATGCCACGGGGGCCGTTGGGCGCCTCGCGCTCGAAGAACTCATCGGCCTCGTACTCCATGACCATCCGCTCGGTCGGGTCGCGGATGAGGAGCGTCTTGCGCCGACTGTCGTAACCGGCGATGGCCTGCAGGTGGGCCAAAGCCGTGAAGGTGATCGTCAGCGTGAACGGCACGCCGCGGTCGAGCAGCTCCACGGCGCTGTCCCACGTGACCGTGAACTCGCGGGGAATCCAGCCGTTCTTCTCGGCCCAGGTGCGTTGGCTGTGGGACGGCGTGCCGTCGTAGCAAATCTCTTCGGCGACGTTCAGGTGCTCGGCCGGCCGCTTCCAGAACGAGCTGATCGCCGTTAGCGTGGCCGGGGCGCAGGTGACGTAGTGCTGCCGCACGTACGGCACGGCCAGCATTACCCGCTTGCCTTCCAGCGGCGTGACCGAGAGCCGCTCGGCCATCTTCTCGAAGAATGGCTCATCGACCTCTCGGGCCAGCTCGGCGGCCGTGGGGAAGTCGAAGCAATAGTAAGCCGCGTTCGAGCGGGCAGCGGCCAGCCACTGGGTGGTGTCTTCGTCGCACAGCGGGAAGAACTGGGCCACCCGCTCGTAGTTCTCGCGGGCCTCGGCGTAGAAACCCAGCTCGGTCTGCAGCCGCGCCAGCCCCGCCAACAGGCGGCCGCTCTCGCAGCGCTGGGCCCCTTCGGCGAGCAGTTGCAGCGCCTCTTGATCGCGATTCAAGTACAGCAGCGCGTACGCTTTCGACTGAATGGCGGGCAGGTACCAGGGGCGCAGCTCGAAAGCCCGCTCGGCCGCCTTGAGCGCTTCGTCATGCAGGTCTTGGTCGGCCAGAATGGCGGACCGCTCGACCCAAATCCACGAACGGTCGGGGGTCAGCTCTTCCGCCCGGCGGAACGCCACGTCGGCGTTCTCGAAGTCACGCAGGGCGGCCAGCAGGTAGGCTCGCAGGGCGAACCAGTCGGCGCGCAAGTTGTCGGTCGCGCCCTCCAGCTCGCCGAATTGCTCCATCCGCTTCAGGGCAAACAGCGGATCGCGCCGGCGCAGCAGGGCCGTGATGCAGAAAAACCTGGCCCAGGGGTCGGTCTTATCGGCCCGCCACGCCAGTTGATGGAGCACCGCCCCCAGGCGTGGCGCCCCCAGGTTCGACGCCAGCCGGCCGGCCCACAGCCGGGCCTTGGTGCCCGGCCATTGGGGCAGATCGCCCAGCGACTGCCGCCCTATATTGAATGCCTGGAGGTACTTGCCCTGGCCGTAGAGGTCGGCGACCTCGTCCAAGACGCGCTCCGTGGCTGCCGTGTCCAAAGCCATCGACTCAACCGTGCCAAAGACGGGATAGCGATTTGCCGGTACCTTTGAGTGTAACCAATCGGTTCCTGCTCGTCACGTACCCCCCTGGGCGAAACTTTGGGGGGAATGCAACGGGGCGGGTGAGCCGCCGGTTGCAGGAGTCAGGAGTCAGGAGTCAGGAGTCAGGAGTCAGGGGTCAGGGGTCAGGAGTCAGGGGTCAGGAGTCAGGGGTCAGGAGTCAGGGGTCAGGGGAATTCGTGTCGCTACCTCCCTGACTGAACCCTGAACCCTGAACCCTGAACCCTGACTCCTGCCCCCTGACTCCTGATAAGATGGCGTCAGAGAACCGATCTCCCACGAGGTGGGCCCCATGGCGGAAGAACGCATGATGTGCCGCGGAGTCCGCGGCGCCACGACCGTGGACCGCAATGACCGCGAGGAAATCCTCTCGGTCACCCGACAGATGCTGGCCCTGATGATCCGCCTGAACGGCATCGACAAGCAGGACGTGTGCAGCGCCATCTTCAGCACCACGCGCGATCTCGATGCGGAGTTTCCCGCGCTGGCCGCTCGGCAATTGGGCTGGCTCGACGTGCCGCTGTTGTGCGGGCACGAGATCAGCGTGCCCGGCTCGCTGGGCCGCTGCATCCGCGTGCTGGTGCACTGGAACACGTCCAAGGCGCAGCGCGACATCAAGCACGTCTATCTGCGCGACGCGGCGAGTCTGCGGCCGGACCTCTCCCAGCTCCCGCCGGTCGATTGGGCCGAGCTGGAAACGTGGATTCACGAGCAGCTCAAAGCGCACCAAAAACAATGACACGGACGGCGGCATTCGCTGAACGGCGGTCCGACCGACCGCCGCCGCGCCTGAGCTTTTCCCACGGCACGCTGGTGCTGGACGGGGTGGTGCTGGAAGGGGTGGCGCGCCACGACGCCCAGGCCCGGCCGAAATCGGGATCGTGGGCCTGGGACCCCCGCGTCACCGCCTGGCGCTGCGACGCGATCGCTTACCCGGTCCTGCGAGAACAGCACCGGGCCGGCCTCTGCCGCTACGACGACCAGGTTCCCCTCTGGCGGCATCAGCTCCGCTGGCCGCGCGTCAGTCTGCCGCCGCTCCGGCCGGAGCAGAGCCAGGCCGTGGCCGCGTGGAAACAGGCTCGGCGCGGCGTGATCGTGATGCCGACCGGAACGGGCAAGACGGAGGTCGCCTTGGAGATCATGCGCGTGGCGGCGGTCTCCACGCTGGTCGTCGCCCCGGTCCGCGATCTGATGTACCAATGGCACCGCCGCATCCACGAGGGACTTGGCTACGACGCCGGCATCATCGGCGACAACCTCTTTCGCATCGAGCCGGTCTCGGTCACCACCTACGACAGCGCCTGCATTCACATGGAGCGGCTCGGGGCCACGTTCGCTCTCTTGATTTTCGACGAATGCCATCACCTGCCAGGCGACGTGCGCCGCGACGCCGCGAGGATGTCGGCCGCGCCCCTGCGCCTCGGACTGACTGCCACGCCCGAGCGGTCCGACGGCCGGCACGCCGACCTGGACTGGCTGATCGGCCCGCGCGTCTACGAGCTGCCCCTGGCAGCCGCGCGGGGCAAGGTGCTGGCCGACTACGACGTCGTCCGCATCCCCGTCCGCCTGTCGGACCGTGAACAATCGCTGTACAACTCGCTGGCCCGCCAGGTGCGGCGGTACGTGATCGAGCGCCGGCGGACCGAGGCGGAGTTCACCTGGGAACGACTCCTGGCCGAAAGCGGCAATGACCCGCAGGCGCGGCGGGTAGCACTGGCCTACCGCAAGAAGAAGTCCATCGAGGACCGGGCCGAGGAAAAGCTGCGCGTGCTGGAGGACCTCTTCCGCCTGCACGCCGGCAGCTCGATCCTGGTCTTCACCGACTCCAACGCCATGGCGCGGGACGTGTCCCGTCGGTTCCTCATCCCCTGTCTGCTGAATCACTGCCAGAAGCGGGAGCGGCAGGAGATCCTGCAAGGGCTGACCGACGGGACTTACCCCGCGCTGGTGGCCAATCAGGTGCTGGACGAAGGCCTGGACGTTCCGGAAGTGAAGGTGGCCGTGGTCATCGGCGGCACCGGCTCCACGAAGCAGGCCAAGCAGCGATTGGGCCGAATCCTGCGTCGTTCGGGCAACGCGCGGGCCACTCTCTACGAGATTGTTTGCGCGGACACGACCGAAGAGCAGCGCTCGCGCCACCGCAGAGACAGCGATGCTTACCAGGGCACGCGCCATCTTCCTCTCTCATCAACAAATCGCAGGAAGTAGAATACGATCAGTACAAGTCAAGGAGAATATTCATGCCGGCGTTGGCTCCAGCACAAACTCGTCGGCGTGGTTGAGAAACGCTTCGCCAGCAAGCTTGATGGCTTCGGCAATAGCATCCTTGGTGATGCTATGGTGACATTGCTCGATAATGGATTCCCAGGCCATACCCTCGGCCATCATCTCCAGCACTTGCCAGACCATGATCCGAGTGCCGCGAAAGGTTGGCTTGCCGTGACAAATCCGAGGGTCAGCGACGATGTGACGTCCTAGCAGTTTGGGCTTGGAGTTTCTCCTCATCTTTGCCTCTTGTTTGGGGCGACTGAAGCTCTGCATTTGTCGGTCCCTGATTAGATTCTAGCCTATTCCCTGGCTTTGGTCACATTCCCGCGCCATTGGCACGGCCGGCAGTCGAACACCGTTTCAAAACGGACGGCCCCTTTTTCGCGGCACGTGGCGAACGAGAACACGCGACTCAGGCAGGACAATGCTTACCAGGGCCCTCGCCATCGCCGACTATGACCACG
>JBGQHD010000198.1:0-7725 GCA_041497795.1 Planctomycetia bacterium | reverse complement strand
CCGGCTGCTTCTCGCGCGATCCGGAGAACACGCAGCGCACCGGCCGCTCGCTGTACCTCGACCCGGCGCGGTGCTATGCCAGTTACGAGGTCATGGCCCAGAAGGAGAAAGCCCTGCCCGCGGACCGGCGCGTCGATTTCGTCAGCATCGTCACGCCGAATCACATGCACTTCCCCATCGCGCGGACGTTCCTCGAAGCCGGCCTTCACGTCGTCTGCGATAAGCCCATGACGTATAGCGTGGACGAAGCCGCGGAGCTGGTCCGCCTCGTTGAGCGGAGCGGCCGCGTGTTCGCGCTGACGCACAACTATACGGGCCACCCCTTGGTCCGCCATGCCCGGCAATTGTTCCAATCCGGCGCGATGGGGACCGTCCGAAAAGTGATCGTGGAATACCTGCAAGACTTCCTGATGGTCTCGCACGAGAAGCTGGGCCAGAAGCAGGCCGCCTGGCGCACCGACCCGGCGCAGTCCGGCCTCGGCGGCACGCTGGGCGACGTGGGCAGCCACTGCCTGAACCTGCTGGAATACGTTACCGGCGATCCGGTCGTCGAGCTGTGCGCCGACAAGAGCACCTTCCTTCCCGACCGAACCCTGGATGAAGACGTGAACATGCTGCTGCGCTTCAAAGACGGCGGCAAGGGCGTGCTCACCATCAGCCAGGTGGCCACGGGCGAAGAGAACGGCCTGACCCTGCGCGTGTACGGCTCCCAGGGGGCCATTTCTTGGGCCCAGGAGAACCCCAACTACCTGACCGTCTACCGCTACGGCGAGCCGCGGCAAGTGCTCACCCGAGGGCAAGGCTATCTGTCCGAACCCGCCAAGGCCTGCACGCGTATCCCGACCGGCCATCCGGAAGGCTACCTGGAAGCCTTCGCGACAATCTATTGCGGCGTCGTCCGAGCGATCCGCAAACACCTCGACGGCGAGCCGCTGAAGACCGACCAATACGACTTCCCGACCGTTTACGATGGACTGCGCGGGATGCAATTCATCGATCGGGCGGTCGAGTCGAGCAAGCGCGGGGCGGCGTGGGTTTCGCTGCCGTGACGAATTACGAAAGTGGGCTCTGGTGGCAGAGCGGCAATGTGTCGGTAGCCGCAGGGGATCCTCCTGACGTATGATGCTGCACGCGGTTAGCTAACGACCTGCCATGCCCGCCCTGTACCTCACCGAAGCCGACGTCCAGCGGCTGCTCGACATGCCCTCGGCCGTGGCCGCCGTGGAGGAGGCGTTTCGCCAGCTCGCCGCCGGCCAGGCCGCCAACGTGCCCCGAGAGCGCGCCATCGGCCGCGGCATCGTGCTGCACTCGATGAGCGCCGTGGCCGATTACCTGGGCCTGGCCGGCTGGAAGTGCTACACCACGACCAAGGCCGGGGCGAAGTTCCTCGTCGGCCTGTACGAAAGCCAGACCGGCTCGCTGGTCGCGCTGATCGAAGCCAACCGGCTCGGCCAGGTTCGCACCGGCGCGACCACAGGCGTCGCCGTCCGCTATCTCTCTCCGCCGTCGGCCGATCACCTGGGCCTCCTGGGCGCCGGCTGGCAGGCCGAGGCGCAGCTCGCCGCGGTGGCTGCCGTGCGCACCCTGCGCCGGGCGGTGGTCTACAGCCGCGATGCCGGGCGGCGAGAGGACTTTGCGCGCCGCATGTCGCAGCAGCTCGGGGTCGAGGTCGTGCCCGTCGATCAGGCCCGCGCCGCCGTCGAAGGCCTGCCGCTCGTGGTCACGGCCACCAACAGTCGTCGGCCGGTGCTCGAAGGAGCGTGGCTGGCGCCCGGCACGCTGCTGGCCGCGATGGGATCCAATTGGCTCGACAAGGCCGAGATCGACGCCGTGGCCGTCGCCCGCGCCCGGCTCGTCGTCTGCGACGACGTGGCCTGCTGCCGGCATGAGGCCGGGGACTTTCGCGAGGCCTTGGAGCAAGGGCTTTTCGATTGGTCGAGCGCCGTGAACCTGGCCGACGTCATGAGCGGCCGTCACCCTGGCCGCGGCGGCGACGACGAAATCGTGCTCTTCAAGTCGGTCGGCATGGCGCTGGAGGACGTGGCCGTGGGCCATCGCGTGCTCGCGCTGGCGCGAGAACAGGGCCTCGGCCGCGAGCTGCCGCTGTAGCGTAGGTGCCGCGAGCCGAGCGGCACCGGGAGGCTCCGAGGGCGGTGGCACAACCAGTCCCGCTCGGCTCGCGGGACCTACAGGCCCCACTACGCCGCCTTGCGTAGCGGCGGCGTCTTTTGCACCCCGGCCTGCCGCTTGAACCCCAGCCGCGCCAGGCAGCGATAAACCTGCTCCAGCGTCTTGGCCGCGAAGTTGGGGATGCGGAGCAGCTCGGCCGGCGTGCAGTGCAGCAGGTCGTTGACGGTGAGAATGTTCCGCTGCTGCAGGTAGTTCACGACCCGCAGCGGCAAACCGATCTCGGCCACGCTCAGGCCGAGCTTCGCCGCCACGCCGGCGTCGCCGAGTGCCGCCGGCGTCGGCGCCTGCTGGCGAGGCGAGACGACGCGCAGCCGCCGCCGCTGGTGCTCGCGCAGCCGGCAGACCCGGCACGGCGGATAGACGTGGCACCGGCAGCGCGGGCACCAGACGGCGATCATCGCCGCCGCGTCGTCATCCGGCCGCGGCGCCGGCCGCCGCAAACGGTGGTCGTAATACCCCTGGCGGACCTTGTGGACCGTGGAAATGCTCAGGCCCAAGTGCCGGGCGATTTCCTTGGTCTGCCCACCCCGGGCGGCCATGTCCTTGATGTGCAGAATGACGGCGGGGGAGACCGGTGGCTTCATGACGAGGCTCCGAGGATCATCGGTGCCGCCAAATGCGGAATTCGGAATGCGGAATTGGCCGGCAAGAGGCTTTCATTCCGCATTCCGAATTCCGAATTCCGCATTCTCCTCCTCTTCGCAACCGTCGCTGGCGTCCTCGTGGCTGTCCGCCGGATCGGCCAACCGGCGCCACAGCTTCTCCTGCTCGTCGTCCAGCGGGGCTTGGCCTTGCTGGTCGCGCAGCTCGCGGCACTGCGTTTCGATTTCGCTTCGTGTGGGCACGTATTCCGAGACGCGGCCGCAGGCGTCGCAGCGGTTTTGCCAGCGCTTTTGGCCGCGGCGATCGGGACCCAAGAAGTGATGGAACCGGGCGCCGCCGCAGCGGTCGCAACACAGATCGCAGGTGTCGGTCATGGCGGCAGAGTCAGGAGTCAGGCGTCAGGGGTCAGGAGTCAGGGATCAGCGAGTCAATCGCTGCACTTCGTCGGCGATGCGCCGCAGGAGCATCGCCAGTTGCTCGAGCGGGTGATGGGTATCGGTGATCAGCAGCTCGGCGACGACGCGTTTTCCATCGCCGCCAGCCGGCGGCAGCGTCCACTCGACCAGTTCGGCATCGAGGCGGGTCAACGCGCGGCACCGTCGGTCGAGCCGCTGCCGGGCGTCTTCCTCGGCCTCGTCATCGGATTGGATAACTTCGCGAATCACGGTGGCCTCACTACCGCTGGACCCGATCGCCAACCTCGGGCGACTGCGGAGCGCTTCGCTCGGTCCGCTGCGCTCCCTTCAGTGCACACCATGATATCAACAATAATACTAAAATCAATACTATTTTTAGTTTCACGTGAAACATCGGAAATAACATCGTAGATGGACAAATTGCGGGCGCCTGGTAAGCTGGAAGCAGGCTGGGCCGTAAGGCGGACACTCCTGTCCGCCGGCGGACAAGAGTGTCCGCCTCACGCCCAACCGCAGCGATCCGTCAGCATCCGGGGGGGCAAAACGTGCCGAAGAAGAAACCGCCCAAGAAACCGCGCGGGCCCAAGGAGCGTTCCGAGCCGCGCACTCCCCAGGGCATCCGCGCCTTGGCCACGGAGCTGCGCGAGGTGGCCGACCGATTGGACGGCTACGCCGATTCCATGCAGTCGCTCGGCATTCCCGCGATCAAGCCGCTCACCGGCAACTTCCATCAAGCTCTGGAGAAGATTCGCGTCTTCACGACGCAGCAGGTTTTGGCCAGACTGATGGTCGAGGCCGAGAAGCTCGGCAAAGATGCCCACGACGTCTTCGCGCCCTAAGGACCCACGCATGTCCCAGGCCACCTGCCGCACGGCCGTCTACACCGGCTCGTTCGACCCGATCACGCTGGGGCACCTCAACGTCATCCAGCGCGGCAGCCGGCTCGTAGACCGGCTGATCGTGGGCGTCGGCGTCAACCCGGGCAAGGAGCCGATGTTCACCGTCGAGGAGCGCGTGGAGCTGATCCGCCGCATCACGGCGCCGCTGGGCAACGTGGAAGTGCAGACCTTCTCCGGCTTGGCGGTGACCTTCGTGCGGCAGTGCGGGGCACACGTCATGCTCCGCGGCGTGCGGGCACTCACCGACATGGAAGCCGAGCTGACGATGGTGCTCGCCAACCGGCAGCTCGACCCGAACATCGAGACCGTGTTTCTGATGGCCGACACGCAATACACGCACGTCTCCAGCTCGCTCATCAAGCAGATCGCGCCGATGGCCGACGACGCGGCCCTGGCCCGCTTCGTGCCGCGGGAGGTGGTCGAAGCCCTGCGGAAAAAGGTGCCGAAATGAGGCGAGCGCAGCGGCGGCGAGGCAGAGCCTCGCGGGCAGTGCGTTCCGAGGCGGAGCCTCGGAACGAGAACGCACTCGCTAGAGGATGAGCATCGCGTCGCCGTAGCTGTAGAAGCGATAGCGCTCGCGGATCGCCTCGGCGTAGGCGGCTCGCATCAGCTCGTCGCCGCCGAAGGTCCGCACCAGCACCAAGAGCGTGCTCCGCGGCAGGTGGAAATTCGTCATCAGCCCGTCGATCGCGCGCAACGAGTAGCCGGGGCGGATGAAGAGATGGGTTTCGCCGCTCCAGGGTTGCAGGCTGCCGGTGGCCGCCGCGGTCTCCAGCACGCGCACCGCGGTGGTCCCGACGGCGATCACGCCGCCGCCGACGCGGCGGGCCGCTTCGATCATCGTCACCGCGCCCGGGCCGATCTCGCCCCACTCGGCGTGCATCACGTGGTCTTCGACGCGGCCGGCTTCCATCGGCCGGAACGTGCCCAGGCCGATGTGCAGCGTCACCCGCGCGATCCGCACGCCGCGCTCCTCGAGACGCTGCAAGAGCGCCGGCGTGAAGTGCAGGCCCGCCGTGGGGGCGGCGACCGAGCCGGGCCGCTGGGCATAGACGGTCTGGTACCGCTGCCGGTCGGAGGGCCGCATCTCGCCGCCGCGGATGTACGGCGGCAACGGCACCCGGCCCACTCGCTCCAGCAGCGCGAAGGTCTCGGCCGCGATGAGCGGCTGGGCCAACCAGACCCCGCCCTCCCGTTTTTCCAGCAGGGCCAGGCGCACGTCATCGCGGCCTTCGTTATCCAGCAGCGTGACCAACTCCCCCGGCGCGAGCTTGCCGCGCGTCTTGCAGAGCAGCCGCCACGCGCCGTCGGGCTGTGCGGAGAGAAACAGCCCCTCCCATCGCCCGCCGGTCTGCGTGCGAAACCCCACCAGCCGGGCCGGCACCACGCGGGTGTCATTCAGCACCAGACAGTCGCCCGGCAGCAGCAGCTCAGGCAAGTCGCGGACAAAGCAGTGTTCCCACCGCCGCCGCCCCCGGTTGACGACCAGCAGCCGCGCATCGGCCCGGTTTTCCAGCGGATACTGAGCGATCAGCTCGCGCGGCAGGTTGTAGTCGTAGTCGGCAAGGTCGGTCATCGGCCGATGAATGTCGCGGACGTGGAACGGAATTCATTCCGTTCCAGCAGGCTGTCGCAACGAACGTGAACGGAATGAATTCCGTTCTACGGCACGCGGATCGCGCCTGCTACGTCCTCCACCAGCGCCGGCCGCCGGGCATCGACCGCCAGCGCTGTCACGCCGGAGATGGCGAACGACACGGCGCAGACGATGAAGGCCGCGTCCCATTGGTATTTGGGGCCGACGAGCCATTCGCTGGCCAGCCAACCGACCAGGACCGGGCCCACGGCGGCGCCGAAGTTGCCCCACATGTTCGTCCAGCCGAGCACCGAGGCGACGTTGCGGCCGCCCACGTCCTGGCAATAGGCCCAGACGGCGCCGATGCCCAGATCGGTGAAGACGGCCACCGCCGCCAACGCCGCCACCACGGACCAGTAGGACTGGGGATGCGTGAGGCAATACAGGTAGGCTGCCATGGCGGCGAATCGCGACAGGCCCATCGGCAACGCCCGGCCCCAACGCAATCCGATCCGCCGCACCAGGGCGTCGGTCAGCCAGCCGCCGAAGAGCATGGCCACCGCGCCGGCGGCCAGCGGAATGAAGCCGATCCAGCCGCGGGTCTCGACGGGAATGTAGTGCACCTCTTCGAAGTATCGCGGCATCCAGGTGACCAGGAACACCCAGCCGATGTTCGTGAAGAACATCGAGACGTTCGCCAGCCAGAGATTGCCGTTGGTGACCAATCCGCTCAGCGGCGCCTGGCCCGCGTGGCCATCGGGCCGGGCGACTTCGGCCGGACGGCCCTGCGCGATCAACTCGCGCTCGGCCTCGTTGCAGCGGGGGTGGTCCTGCGGCCGGTTGCGCAGGCAGAGCCAGTAGACGGCCGCCACCAGCAGGCCGATCGTGCCGAACAAGAACATCACGGGCCGCCAGCCGGCGCCGTAGACCTTGCGAATCTGTGCCGGATAGACCGCCTCGAGCAGCAAGCGGTTGAATCGCGTCAGGCGGTCGCCGCCGAGCGATCGCCCGGACTCCAACTCCGCGCGGTACTTATTTGCCTCGCTGGGAAGCGCGAACTCTGAGAAGCCGCCGGCCTCGCAGAAACCAGGATCGTTCACGACGCGATTGAGTTCCTCGGACAGCCGCTGACGTTCGTCGGGACTGACCAGTCCGGCGAGTTCGGCCGATGAAAGCTCGACCTTGTCCTTCTTCTCCGCGGCGGCCTGCTTTTGCCGCAGGGCCGCATCGTAGTCCTCGGCAACGCGCCGCAGCATCTCGCGCCCCTCGGGCGAAAACGACTCGGCGATGCGGCGGCTCACCACGGCGACGGCCAACTGCTTTCGTTGCTTGGCGTCCGGCTCGTCTTGAATGGCCGAGGGATCGACGGCGGGGACCGCCTGCTGCGGTGGCGACACCTTCGCCCCATCTCGAGGCGGTTGATTCGGCGCGGAAGCATCGCGCGTCGAGTGCAACTGATGGCACAAGCCGGCCGGGTTGAGGAGGTCTGCCGGCGCAAGTTGCGACGACACGCTCGCCGGCACGAGGCTGGCGATCAGGTACGCGGTGAGCACCGGCGCCAGCGCGCCGCCAACTCGCCCGCCCATCGCCACGATGCTGCTGGCCGTGCCGCGCTGCGAGAAGGGCACCCACTTGCTGACCAGGCTGGCCGCCGTGGGGTACGCCCCGGCCTGGCCGGCGCCGACTCCCAGCCGCAGCACGAACAGCGACAGGAAGCCGATCGCCAGCCCGGTCCAGCCCGTGAACAGCGACCAGGCCAGCACGTACAGCGTGAGCGTCAGCCGGCCGCCGAGCCGATCGGTCAGCCAGCCGGAGGGGACCTGCACGATGGCGTAGCTCCAGAAGAACGCGCTGAGCAGCCAGCCGACCTGCGTCCGGCTCAGGCTGAGGTCCTCGGCGATGAACGTCTCAGCGAACGACAGGCAGAACCGGTCCAGGTAGAGCAGCACCGAGACCAGCATGGTCACCAGCACCACCACGTACCGCAGGCGCGTCGGCCGAGAGGGATCGTGCATCGTGCAGGCTCGAGCGGAAGGACGTG
>JBGQHD010000197.1:0-7757 GCA_041497795.1 Planctomycetia bacterium | reverse complement strand
CAGCGGCGGGCGGTACACAAAGTCGAAGTCCACCCCTAACTGCCGCAGCGGGCTGCCGGCCGCCGCGGCGACCTGCTCGATCACCTGCCGCGGTTCTTCGCTCAGCACGCCGCTCACGACCGGGACGCCCGGCTTAATGATGCCAGCCTTCTCGCGGGCGATCTTGGCCAGCGTTTTGCCCAACTGCTGGGTGTGATCGAAGCTGATGTTGGTGATCACCGTCACGCGCGGCCGGCAAACGTTGGTCGAATCAAGCCGGCCCCCCAGGCCGACCTCCAGCACGACGACATCCACGGCGTGCCGCGCGAAGTGCAGCAGGGCGATGGCCGTCGTCAGCTCGAAGAAGGTGGGCGAGTAGGGTGGGCACTGCCCACCGGGACGCGTTTTGGTGGGCGGTGCCCACCCTACGGGCAGGCGGTCCATCGCCTCCGCGACGGGGCGCACCTGCTCGACCAGCTCCGCGAATTCCTCGAGCGGACAGGTCTGGCCGTCGATGATCAGCCGCTCCTCGACGCGATCCAGGTGCGGCGAATGGTACAGCCCGGTGCGGTAACCGGCCGCGGTGAGGATGGCGGCCGTGATCGCGGCCGTGGAGCCTTTGCCCTTGGTGCCGGCGATGTGAACGATCGGCAGGCGGTCCTGCGGGTCGCCCAATTGGCGCAGCAAGTGGCGCATGCGATCGAGCCCCATCGCCCGCGCGTCGTACGGCATGGCGGCCGAGCGCTCGTAGTTGATGCGGCTGAGCAGGAACTGTCGCGCGGCTTCCTCGCTGCCAGTGTTCTCGGAGCCGCCCTTGCACCCGTCGCTCATGCCGTGCTCGCCTGTCGGTCGCCAAACAATACCGCCACTCACGCAATGTAGCGTGGTGGCGGCGAGTTGTCTTGGCGAGAGCGTTCGTAGTGCGGGCTTCAGCTGCTTCAGCCCGCCGGCGACAGGCTAAAGCCTGCACTACGAACGGCGGCGTTCGTGTGGTTCGCCGTGAAGGTGAGCGACGACGCCGATCCCACATGCCGCCTGCTCACTCGGCCTTGACCTATGCGGCAAGACGAGCACCTCACACGTTCACACTTGAACGTGCGGCTCGGCCATCATGGGCCAAGTCGGGCAAGCAGTGCTCCGGTCATCAAGACGCGAAAAGCGATTCAGCACGACGCCATTTGCTCGCGCGGCAATCCATGATCCGGCTTGCACGTGCGATTCTCGCCATTCTGGCAAAGCATTTCGCCGGCAACCGCCCTCGCTCCATCTGCCAGACCGCAGCGATATTTGTTGCACAGGACGGTGACGAGCGATTCTCTCTACTGGGCCCAAGCCCATTGCACGTTCGTGTCCGGCAGAGCGCGCTCGATCGACTCGACACCCTCTTTGGAAACGAGTGTGCCGCCAACGTCCAACGTCTCGAGGCGCAAAAGTCCTTTGAGGTGTACCAAACTCTTGTCTGTGATCTGCGTAAACGTCAAGTCTAGACGGGTCAATTCCGTCAATTTGCCTAGGTGTGGAGCGATTTCATCACCTATTTTTGTGCCCATCATGTCAAGCTCGATAAGTCTCTTCATATTTCCGAGAAGAGCAGCGCCGCGCGCGGTGATTCTTCCCGATCTCAAATTGAGAGTTTCAATACTCGGTAACTTGGCCAGTTGCTCCAGCGCTGTGTCCAAATCCACATCCCCCACGCACTCGACGTCTTTCAGGTGATCGAGGTCCTCAAGGTACACTTTCGCTGGCGCTTCCACGATGCGAAGTTCCTTGAGCCGTGGTAGGCGAACCAGCCGTATGGACTCCGCGCGGTAGATTTCCAGGCTCAAGTCTGGTTCGGCACCCCCGCCGAGATCTTCGAGGTCAACGCGACCGCCCAGGATTGGCGGCAGGTCGTTCAATTTCGGCAGGTTCGACAGCACGAGGCCGGTCGCAAGCTGGTTCTGACTGATGCCGACAGTGCGCAGGTTCTGCAAACCGCTCAGCGACGCTAAGCCCTGCCCCGTGACGGCGGTGTCGAATAAATAGATCGACGCAAGGCCAGATAGTGTCCTGAGTACCGGCATTCCAGCATCGGTGACAGCCGTACCATCTAAGTTCAAGAACGTGATGGAAGCGCGTCCTCGGAAGTCCTCAAGCCCACGATCGGTGATATGGCTTCCACTCGCATCGATTGTCGTTACCGAAGGAAGGTCGCGGAAGGCTTCCATCCGCTCATCGTCGAGCGAGGAACAAATAACCTGGTCAACGCGGGCGAAGAATTCGTCGCCCAACAGTTTGCTCAGCCACGTCGCTTTCCCGGGTTTGCCCGCGCCGTTGCCGTAGTCGAAACCAACCACGGCACCTTGGTCGATAAGGCGTTGCACGACGATCAATTCATGCCGCTTGTCGCGATACCGTTTCCCCAACCAGCCCAACCCAAGGGCCATGATCGTCATCACGACAAATAGCGTGCGCATGCCATATCGCAGCGACATGCAACGTTTCACGAGTCGAAAAAGTGACATGAGTACGTCTCGGAACTCGCTAGAACTCGTGTGCCAAGTGCCGCGAAAGATGCGCTTGCACTACGAACGGCACGGCCAGAAGCCCGGCTTCTTGGAGAAGCCGGGCTTCTTAACGCGATGCCTTCGTCTGCGGCTACTTCGGCGTGGCCTTCGTTTCCGCCTTCTGGCTCTCGACGGCGTTCTTCACGTTCACCGCCTGAACGCCGATGACCTTGGCGGCCTTTTCCGAGACCACGTTGGCTAGCAAGCCGCTGGGGTCGCAGCCGGCGGCGATCGAGGAGATCTTGCCGCCCTTTTCGATCAAAAAATTGGTGGGCATGGTCTTCGTCTGGAACACGTTCCAGGCCTCGCCCTTGGAGTCCACCGCGTAGAGCATGTTGAGCTTCTTCTCGGCCGCGTATTTGGCGACCTTCTCGTCCGGTTCGCGGAACACCAGCACGCTGGTCAGGCCCTGCGACTTGTAGGTGTCGTTGATCTTCTGGAAGTATGCCAGCTCCTTGTCGCAGCCCGAGCAGCCGCAGGTCAGCCGCACCAACACCGGCCCTTTGGCGGTCAGCTCTTTCAGGTCGATGACCTTGCCCGCGGCGTCCTTGATCTTGAAGTCGGGCGCTTGTTCGCCGACGGCGACCTTGGCCTTCGGGGCAGCGGCCTTCGGGGCCGGCTCCGCGGCGCCAACATGGCCGACAATGGCGTAAGCGACGACGGCAATCGCCAACAGCATCACGGGGAGAGCGCGTTTCATGGCAGGCTCCAAGGGGTGGGACATCTTCGAGCAGGATTAGAGTGTCCTCGAAGACAGGTTGGCGCGTCAAGGCAATTGAGTCCTATCAGGGCATTTTCCGCTCGGTCGGCAAGGCGCTGGCGAGCGATCTGGTTCCGCCGGAACGAACGGCCTGATCGCATAAGCAGCGATTGTGGACTTTGTTTTAGCGATCGCATAGCCTTATGGGATCGAAAGGCGACCTTACGGCAAACCGCCCGGCACGCCGTGCGCTGGGAGGCCCGAGCAACGTGGACGCGGAAGCCGGCAGCAAAGGAGATCGATCCATGACCAGTGAATATCGTCGAATAGGGATTGTCGGCGTGATGCTCTTGGCGAGCGGCGGCGTTTCGCTCGGCCAGGAGGCGAAGTCTGCTGCGAAGCCGTCCGCCGCGGCCGAGGCGCCGAAGGTTCGCCGCTTTCAGCTCGACTACGGCGCCACGTTGACCAAGCTGCCGCCGGGGAAGGTGGTGCGCGTGTGGCTGCCCATCCCCCCCACGAACGATTATCAGCAGGTTCGCGAGGCGTCGCGCACGCTGCCTGCGCCCGCCAAGGAGGGCGCCGAGCGCAAATACGGCAACCGCATGCTGTCGTTCCAGACCAAGGCCCCCGAATCCGGCGAGGTCGCGTTCCAGATGGTCTGGGACATCGACCGCAAGGAAGTGCGGAACCGCGACAAGGGCCAAGGGCCCGCGGCGCTCTCCGAAGAGGACCGCAAGAAGTTCCTCGCGCCCGACGAGCGCGTGCCCGTCGGCGACGCCAAAGTGCTGGCCCTGCTCGGCGACAAGAAGCTGCCGCCCGCGGGCCTCGAGCTGGCCCGCGCCTTGTACGACACGGTCGATGACAACGTGACCTACGACAAGTCGAAGCCTGGGTTCGGCTTCGGCGACGTGCTCTGGGTCTGCGACAGCCACTTCGGCAACTGCACCGACTTCCACAGCCTGTTCATTTCGATGGCCCGCTCCAAGGGCATCCCCTCGTTCTTCGCCATCGGCTTCCCGCTGCCGCCGGACAAGAAGGAGGGCGAGATTCCCGGCTACCACTGCTGGGCGTTCTTCCACCTCAACAGCCACGGTTGGATGCCGGTCGATATCTCCGAGGCCGACAAGCACCCGGAGATGAAGGACTACTACTTCGGCAACCTGACCGCCGACCGGGTCACCTTCACCGTGGGTCGAGACCTGGAGCTGGAACCCAAGCAGGCCGGCGAGCCGCTGAACTACTTCATCTACCCCTATGCCGAGGTAGACGGCAAGCCGCACAGCGACATCAAGAAGCTATTCCGCTTCAAAGATCGCTAGTGCTCCCTCACGCGCCGCGTGATGGATCGTGGCACGGGCTTCCAGCCCGTGAATTCACGGCCAAGATGGCCGTGCCACGTAGCCGAACTCGCCAAAGCTCAGCGTCACCGAAGTCTGGCGACTTCGGCTACTGGCCGATTCATGGTTTCGGCGGCACGGTCTTTCGCAGCGGCTTGCCCATCTCATCCACCGCCCCGGCGGCGACCAGCACCATCCGCTTCGGGTCGAGATACTTCTGCGCCGCCGCTTGCACGTCGTCGGGCGTCACGGCGGCGACCGCCGTGCGGTACGTGTCCAAATAGTCGAGCCCTAGGCCGTAGCGCTCGATCGACAGCAACTGCTCGGCGATCTGGCTGTTGGTCGTGACCTGAAACGGCAGCCGGCCGAGCAGGTAGCGCTTGGCGTCTTCCACTTCCTCCGGCTTGGGCTTCTCGTCGCGGATGCGGGCCAGCTCTTCCAGGAACATCGTCTTCACGCGGGCGAAGTTCTTGGCGTCGGTGCCGATGTAGCCGGTGAACAGGCCCGGCTCCTCGCCGGCCGAGCCGCTGATGTTGGCGGTGACGGTGTAGGCCAGCCCCTCGCGGTCCCGCAGCCGGCTGGAGAGCCGGTCGGTGAAGCCCGGCCCGGTGCCCAGCACGTAGTCCATGACCAGCAGCTTGTAGAAGTCGGGATTGTCGCGGCGGATGCCGACGTGCCCCAGGTAGAAGTGGAGCTGGGCGGCCTCCGGCATGGAGACGATCTTCTGCACGAACTCCTTGGGCTTCTCCACCGCGGGCGTGGCCGGCGTGATGAAGGGCAACCGCTTCCAATCGGCCGTGAGCCGCTTCACTTCGTCGATGATCGTCTGGCTGTCGAAGTCGCCCACCACGGCCAGGATCGTGTTGTTCGGCACGAACGCGCGGCGGTGAAACTCCGCGCAGTCGGCCGCCGTCAGCGGCTCCACCGTCTTTCGCGTGCCCAGCCCCGAGCGGCCGAAGGGGTGTTTGCCGTAGGCCAACTGCCGGTAGACCGTCTGCGCTTTGGATTCGGGCAGCGACTCGGCCTCGTCGATCTCCGAGAGCTGCCGGGCCTTTTCCCGATCGAACGTATCCTTGGCGAACTTGGGCCGCGTCAGGCATTCGACGAGCAGCTCCAGACCCAAGCGACGATCCTCCGCCAGCACCTGCACGCTGCCGCCGGCCGAGCTGAGCGACAGCACGCCGCCCACGTCTTCGATCAGCTCCGCGATCTCCGGCCCGGTGTGCCGCGAGGTGCCTTCATCCAAGAGCGAACCGGTCAGCGCGGCCACGCCGGCCTTTTCCGCCGGCTCCAGCAGCCGGCCGCGGCGGACCAGCGCCTGGACCACGAAGATCGGCAGCCGGTGGTTCTCCAGCAGCAGCAAGACCAGGCCATTGGGCAGCTCCACCCGCCGGGCGTCTTTGAAGGAGAACCCCGCGCCGGCGCCTTCCGCCACCTTGGCCGCCCGCTGCGGCTGTGCAGCGCCAGCTAGCCGTGGGCGCGAGTTGTCTGGCCACCCGATCCCCGAATCGCCGTCCTCGCTGTCTGCCTTCCGCGGCACCGACCACACGACGACGCGCTGGTCCGGATCGAAGTATTTGCGGGCCGCGCGCTGCACGTCAGCCACGGTGACCGCCATGATCCGCGGCAGGTAGCTCTTGAGATGGTCCAGGTCGTTGATCGTCACCCCCTGGGCGATGCTGTCAGCCAGGCCGTGGACGCTCTCGCGGCCGAACACCTGTCCGGCCAGCACCATCTGCCGCACGCGCTTCAGTTCGGCGTCGCTCACCGGCTCGTCCCGCAGTTTCGCGAATTCGGCCAGCAGCAGCTTCTCGGCCTTGTCCCGATCCTTGCCCTTGAGCAGCTCGAGCTGGATGGCGAACCAGCCCGGATAACGGCCGGTGCTGTTGGAGGTATCAACCGCGTTGGCGATCTCCTCGCCTTCCACGAATTTCTTGTACAGCCGGCCGGTCTTGCCGCCGGTGAGGATGGCATGGATGACGTCGAGCACTACGTCGTCGGGATGGCCGCTGGCGACGGTGTTAAAGCCCATCAGCAGCCGGGGGGCCTCGAACTTCGAGGGGATTTCCTTGCGGACGGGCTCCCTTCGCGTCACGGCCGCGGCCGCCTTCCGCGGCGGCAGCGTCGCCTTGGGGATGGGGCCGAACAAGGTCTTGATCCGCTCCAGCGCGCGGTCCGCGTCGAAGTCGCCGCAGATTACCAGCGACGCGTTGTTGGGGTGGTACCACTTCTTGTAGTGGGCGGTGATGATGGCGGCGGTGGCCCCACGGACGTGCTCTCGCTCGCCGATCACCGGGTGGCCGTACGGCCCGGTCTTGCCGAAGAGCATGGGCGCGATCGCCTTGTGCTCCAGGTCCCACGGCTCGTCCTCGTTCCGCTGCAGCTCTTCGATGACCGCCCCTTTCTCCTGCTGGAATTCGTGCTTGTCGTCGATCCGCAGGTTCCGCATCCGGTCGGCCTCGATCTCCAGAGTTTTTTCCCAGCGGTCGGCCGCGAAGTCGAAGTGGTAGATCGTGTAGTCCTCCGAGGTGTAGGCATTGTTTTCCCCGCCGTTGCGCAGCGTCACGCGGTCGATGTCGCCGGGCATGATCTTCTCGGTCCCCTTGAACATCAGGTGCTCGAGATAGTGCGACAGGCCGGTTTGATCGAGGTCCTCATCCGCCGAGCCGACCTTGTAGGCGACCATCGTGGCCACGACCTGCGAGCCCGGCACCGGCTTCAGATACACGCGCAGCCCATTGGCCAGCGTCTCCGTGCGGATGCCCTCGTAAAGGGCCGCGGCGACCTTCAGCGCCGCGTCTTGGGGCGAGACTTCCGCCGCTCGAGCGATGTGTTGACCGAGCAGCAGCAGAACTGAGAACGCCGAAAATGCCAGGCAGCAACGAGGCCGAAGGGTGCTTTGCGATCGAGGGAACATGGTGTCGGCCGCCGGAGGTGGGGAATGGTCAGGCAACGCTCAGTATCTTAGCCGCAGAAAGGTAGTAGGCACACTCGTGTGCCGTAGCCTGACAACTCCGAGTCGGGCACTCAGGTGGAGATCGACGCCCGACTCGGAGAGCTCGGAGACTCAGGCTACAAACTCGCCAAGACACGACCGCCGACCATCTGATATCCTGGGCCACGCTGGCGTCGCAGATCGCCTCGCTTTTTCCCAGGGAGACCTCGTATGCCCACCCGGCTCGCGTTCGCAGGTTT
>JBGQHD010000196.1:0-7764 GCA_041497795.1 Planctomycetia bacterium | reverse complement strand
CGACGGCGCCGCCCGCCAAGACATCCCCGGCGAAGGCCGGTCCGGGCAAGCCAAAGAGCAAGTAGCGCCGGTACGGGACGGCAACCGCGATGGCCAAGGCGGACCTCGAATGCCGTGGCAGGCACATTCGAGTCCGCTGGTGGAAATCCCTTGCCTAATCGGCTAAATTCGAGGCGTCCATGAGTTCGTCTCACCCGGCCGTTGGGCCCGCTTCGGCGGCACGCTGATGCCTTCCCGCCCGCGACTCTTCCACTTGGTCTTGTCCATGCTGCTGGCCGCGCCCCTGGTCGCGCGAGGGCCAGCCGCGGCGGCCGATAAGGAAGCGCGCGACGAGCAGTCGCGGATCGACTTCTTCGAGAAGAAGATTCGGCCGCTGCTGGTGGATAACTGCTACAACTGCCACTCGGCCAACACGAACTCCCGCGGCGGCCTGCGTGTGGACGACCGCAACGGCCTGATTCACGGTGGCGGCCGTGGGCCGGCCGTCGTGCCGGGCGATCCGGAGAAGAGCCTGCTGATCCAGGCGGTGCGGCAGACCCACGCCGAAGTCAAAATGCCGCCGAAGAAGCACCTCTCCGAGGGGCAGATCGCCGACCTCGCACAATGGATCAAGGACGGCGCGGCCTGGCCGCAGGTGCGCCTCCCGGCGTCGATCGGAAAGCCTCATCCGGAGTACGCCAAACTCCGCAAAGAGCACTGGGCCTGGCAGCCGCTGGGTGCGCCCAAGACGCCGGAGGTGAACGATGCTTCGTGGGCGCGCGACGACATCGACCGGTTCATCCTGGCCGCCTTGGAAGCAAAGGCGTTGCAGCCAGTGGGCGATGCCGATCCGGTGACTTTAATCCGCCGAGTCACCTTCGATTTGACGGGGCTGCCGCCGACGCCGGAAGAGGTGGAGGCGTTTGCAAGCAGCACTGTCGGACGGACTGCCAGTCCGTCCGACCAGGCCGGACGGATTGACAATCCGTCCTACGAGAAGCTCGTCGATCGCTTGCTCGCCTCGCCGACGTTCGGCGAGCGTTGGGGACGGCACTGGCTCGACGTCGCCCGCTACGGGGAATCAACCGGCTCGGCGCGCAACGTCCCGTATCCGCATGCCTGGCGGTATCGCGACTATGTGATCGACGCCTTCAACGGCGATAAGCCCTACGACCAGTTCCTCCGCGAGCAGATTGCCGGCGATCTCTTGCCGGCCCAGTCGCAGCGGCAGCGGGACGAGGGCCTCGTCGCCACCGGCTTTTTGGCGCTCGGCGTCAAGGACGTCAATCAGCGGTTCAGGGTCCGCTTCGTCATGGACAACATCGACGAGCAGATCGACACGGTCGGCCGGGCCGTGCTGGGGCTGACGGTGGGCTGCGCCCGCTGCCACGACCACAAGTTCGATCCGATCCCGACCACCGACTATTACGCACTGGCCGGCATCTTCCATAGCAGCGAACTGTGCGCCGGCGTGCGAAACAAGATGGGCGGCGGCGGCCTGGACTATTATGACACGGCCCTGGTCCTGCGGCTGGGATCGCGGCAGGGCATGGATCGCAAGACAGCCGAGAAGATCGAGCAGGCGAAGGCGGCGCTGGCCAAGGCCCGGTCGGAGTCGCTGAAGATCGAGGAGAATCCTGACAAGAACCCGCCCGGTCCCGAGCGGGAGAAGAAGCTCGTCGCGGCGCGCAAGCAGATCAACACGATTCAAAGCGAGTTGATCGCCCTCAACGACCCAGCGGCCAGCGGCGGAGTGGCGCTGGGCGTGCGGGATGCCAAGGTCGTGGGCGACACCGAAATCCGCATCCGCGGCGAGGCGGAGAAGTTCGGCCCGGTCGTGCCGCGCGGGTTCCTTTCGGCGTTCGAAGTCTCCAGCGCCCCGAAAATCAATCCAAACCAAAGCGGCCGGCTCGAACTGGCCGAGTGGCTCACCAGCCAGCACAACCCGCTCACGCCGCGGGTGATGGCCAATCGCATCTGGCAACACCTGTTCGGCCAGGGCCTGGTGCGGAGCGTGGACAACTTCGGCGTGACGGGCGACCGCCCGAGCCACCCGGAACTGCTCGATCACCTGGCGACGCGGTTCATGGAAGGCGGCTGGTCCGTCAAGAAGCTCGTGCGGGCGGTTGTGCTTAGCCGTGCCTATCAACTCGCTTCGACGGCGTCGCCCGAGCGTCTCGCGGCGAATCTCCAAATCGATCCGGCCAACCGGCTCCTCTGGCGGCACAGCCCCCGGCGGCTCGATGCGGAGGAAATTCGCGATGCCATGCTGGCTGCCGCGGGCAAGCTGGACCTGAACCGGCCCGGGGGCTCGTCCGCCAAAGACATGAAGGTGATGGAACTGCCGAACAACGGCCCGCTGGCCAAGCGCCTTGAGGCGGAGGCCCTGGCCAGTCCGCATCGCAGCATCTATCTGCCGCTCTTGCGCACCCTGACGCCCCGATCGCTGGAGGTCTTCGACTTCGCCGAGCAAGGCATGGTCACCGGCAGCCGCGACACGACCACCGTGGCGACGCAAGCCCTGTACCTGCTGAATGACCCGTTCGTGCTTCAGCAGGCGCAGGCCCTGGCCCAGCGGCTGATCGGAGAGCACGACCTGGGCGAGGCCGGCCGAGTTAGCCTGGCGTATCGACTCACTCTAGGTCGGCCGGCGACGGGCAAAGAGATTGAGCGGGCAAGAAATTACGTCGCCGATTATGAAGCCGCCCTGCCGAACGGCTCGCCAGCAGCAGCGTGGGCCAGTTTCTGCCAGGCGATTTTGGCGTCGGCCGAGTTCCGTTACCTCAGGTGATCTATTGAGGCGTCATTCGAACGTCAATTGGCTCACGCCTGACTTCTTGTCGAATTTGACCGTGGACCAGGTGAAGCGCTTAGTCAGACAAGGGAATGGATAAGCTCATGCTGAATCCGCAAGCGATTTCGACGGCAATGCGAGGTCCAATATCCCGCCGACAGGCACTAAAGACCGCCGGCGGCGGCTTCGGCTACCTGGCTCTCGCTGGCATGCTCGGTCAGGCCGCGTCGGCGGCGGGCAACGGCCGGTCTACGCCCGGGCCGCTCGCTCCCAAGCCGCCGCACTACTCGGTCAGGGCCAAGCGGATCATCTTTCTGTTCATGGAAGGCGCCCTGTCGCAGATGGACACCTTCGAGTACAAGCCGCAGTTGCAAAAGGATGGCGGCAAGGTCGCCCCCGGCGGCGCCGTCTTGACGGCCTCGAAGTTCCGCTTCGCCCGGCACGGCCAGACGGGCGCTTGGGTCTCCGAGCTTTTCCCGCATGTCGCCCGGCACGTGGACAAGCTCTGCTTCATCCGTGGCCTGCACACCGACACGCCGGCCCACCCGCAGGCGGTGATGCAGCTTCACACCGGCACGGCACTGGCCTCGCTCACCCGACCGTCGATGGGGGCTTGGCTGCTGTACGGGCTGGGCACGGAGAACCAGGACCTGCCCGGCTACATCACGATCAATCCCTCGCCGAACTTCGGCGGCGCGATCAACTACGGCAGCGCGTTCCTGCCGGCCCACTTCCAGGGGACGCGCGTGGGCGACACCGGCGACATGCAGAACCTGCGTCCGCAGACGGCCGCGGGGCTGCAGCGCCGGCAGCTCGATCTCATCCAGGCCATGAACCGCGACCTGGCGGCCGCGCCCGGCGCGCCGGACGAGGTCGAGGGCGTGATTCAATCGTTCGAGCTGGCCTTTCGCATGCAAGGCCGCGTGCCCGAGCTGCTCGACATCTCCCGCGAGCCGCAGCGGGTGCTGGAGGGCTACGGCGTGCGGCCCGGCCCGCAAGGCAGCTTTGCCCGGCAGTGCTTGATGGCCCGCCGACTCAACGAAGCGGGCGTGCGGTTCGTCGAAATCACGCAGTCGGGCTGGGACCACCACAACAACCTGCACCAGGGGTTGATCAATCAGTCGGCGATGGTGGATCGGCCGGTGGCCGCGCTGCTCACAGACCTGGAGCGGCGGGGCCTCTTGGACGACACCCTGGTCCTCTTCGGCAGCGAGTTCGGCCGCATGCCCACCGCCCAAGGCCCCGACGGCCGCGACCACAACATCACCGGCTACCCGATGTGGCTGGCCGGCGCCGGCGTGAAGCAGGGCTTTTCGCATGGCAGCACCGACGAATACGGCCTGCACGCGACCGAGGGTCGCATGCACACCACCGACCTGCACGCCACGCTGCTGGCCCTGATGGGCCTGGAGCACACGCAGCTCACCTACCGCTACGCCGGCCGCGACTTCCGGCTGACCGACGTGGCGGGCGACGTGGCCACGCAGATCTTCGCCTGACGTGGCAGTGGCGTAGCCGAGCTCGCCAGAGTCCGGGCTCGCTCAGGTCGGCGTCCCCCGAAGTCTGGCGACTTCGGCTACAAGTGGAGCGTCGCAACGAAGCTCGCGATCTTCTCCAAGGCCTCGTTCCAGTTCTGTTGCTCAGTGCGGCCGGAGGCTTTGCGCGGCTTGAAGCTGTGGTCGCCGTCCGTCAGCCAATGGACTTCGATCCGCGGCGACAGCGCATAGGTCGCCACCTCCTGGGCGTCCCCGAAGGGATCACGCTCGCCCTGCAGGATGAGGGTCGGCGTCTTCAGCCGTTGGAGGTGCTCGACCCGCAATTGCTGGGGCTTGCCGGTCGGATGGAACGGGTAGCCGAGACAGACGAGCCCGGCCACGCCCGCTTCGTCCGCGACCAGGCTGGCGATGCGGCCCCCCATCGACTTGCCGCCGATCACCAGCTTTTCCGCTGCCGCTGCCGCCGAGGCGATCGCGGCCAGCCAGCTTTTGCGCAGCACCGGTTGCTTGTCGGGCGGCCGCTGCCGGCCGCCCTGTCGCCGCGCCGCCATGTAGGAAAACTCGAAGCGGCCGACCCGGACGCCGTGCTCGGCAAGGCGCTCCGCGAAGTGATTCATGAACGGCGTATCCATGCCGGCCCCGGCGCCGTGGGCCAAGAGGATGGTCCGCTCGGCGGTGCGCGGGCCGTTCCAAAGGAATTGCGTCTCTGCGGCCATCTGGCTCCTTCCAAGCACCCTCAAGGCTTGGCCACGGCCAGCGCTGCCTGGGCCTCACCGTGCAGGATTTCCCACGTCACCCGCTGGTTCCAGCGTAGCCGGAGACTGCCGTTGGGCTTGTCTTTCTCCTCTTTGATCTGCTGAATCCACTTGTCCGCCTGGGCGAGCCGTTGTCGGGCCTGCTCGATCTGGCCCAAGCGCTGGTGAGCCAGGGCCAGAAAGAGCCAGTCATAGGGGGGTTGATCTTTGGCGCGGAGCGGCGCGGCCTCCGTAAGTCGCTCCGCAGCCGCTTCGTGCTGCCCTGCACGGTAGAGCACGGCGCCCAGAGCTCGCAGCGCCGCGTAATCCTTGGGATTGGCCGCCGCGTTCTTTTTTGCCAGCTCGATGAGTGGGGCGAAATTGCCCACCGCATCTGGCCCCATCACGCAGGTCCACACGACTAACTCGATGTCGGCGGGCCTATTCGATTTGCCGAAGCGGTCGAGCACGCCGGCACAAGCCTGGCGATAGCCCTTGCTATCCCCGGCGCGCAAAGCCAGCAGGGCCTGATGGTACCAAGGAGTGGGCTGATCGGGCTTCAGCTCGATCGCTTTAGCAAGATCGGCGGCCGCCTGGTCCCACTTCTGGGCGGCCGCGTACGCCGCTCCGCGCTGGGCCCAGGAGGCAGATTGCTTCGGCTGCAGGCGGACGACTTCACCACGATCGGCCAGGGCCTGGTCCCATTGCCCCTGGGCTTCGTAGGCCGCGGCCCGGCCCGTCCGGGCGCGGACCAGCGCCGGCTGCAACTCAATGGCTTTCGAATAGTCGGCGATCGCCTGGTCATATTGCCTCGAAGCGGCGTGGGCCTGGGCGCGATTGGACCAGACCCCCGCGTCCTTGCCCGCTCCGGTTTCCAGCGCTTTGGTATAGTCGGCCACGGATTTGTCCCACTGGCCCATCTCGGCATAACTGAAGGCGCGGTTGGACCACACCACGGCGTCTTTGGCCCCGCCGCCGACTTCCAGGGCTTTCGAGTAATCGGCGACGGCCTGGTCGCGCTGCCCAAGTTTCGCGTGCGCGACACCGCGGTTGTTCCAGTAGAAGTGGTTGTCCGCCTGCAACTCGACGAGCTGATCATATTGGCGGACTTCATCGCCGTAGGCCTTTTCCGCCGCTTTGCGGTCAGTGCTCTCGAGCAGCAAGGCCAGACCCCGGTAGCTGTGGGCCAGTTGGAAGCGGTAGTCGGCGGTCTTGGGAAATTCGGCGGCAAGCTTTTCCCGCAGCGCGATCGCCTGGCGATAGTGCGGCTCGGCCTCGGGCGACCGGCGGAGCGCCACGAGCAGATTGGCCAGCTCGTGATGGGTGTGGGACAAGCTCATCTGGTAGAGGGGGAGCGTCGGATCCCGCGCGATGAGCTTTCCGTACGCTTCCACCGCGCGGCCGTAGTCCGCCAGGGCATTGGGGAACTCGCCGCGGCGCTGATACAGACTGCCACGCCGTCGGTAGGCCCATGCCGCACCCGAATCGGCCCCGATGACGAGCGAGTAGATCTCGATATCCTCTTGCCAAGCCGGCTCCGGCGACAGTTTGGCCTTCTCCTTTCGCGGCTCGACCCGCGGCGGCGGCAGCGACTCAGGCAAGCCGAGGAGGGCCGCGGCTTCGGCCTGGAAACCCGCCAGTTCTTTGTTCGCAGCGCCGTACCTGGCCATCCACCGTTCCGAGGCCGCGTACCACTGCCGGGCCTTCTCGGGTTCCTTCAATTGCCAATGAGCCATGGCCAGAAAGAACCCATGCTGGCCGAGCAGGTTGCCCCCGTACCGCTCGGCCGACTGGCGCAGCGTCTCGATTGCCCGCCCGTGGTCGCCGGCCCGGTATTGGGCAACCCCTAGCGTATGGCGAATGTGCACGGCATCCGGCGCCGCGGCGACGGCCTTCTGAACCAACGCCACAACCTCCGCCGGGTCATAAACGACGGGACCGGGGAAACGGACTAGCTGCCAAGCCAGATTGTTCTGGGCCTCGGGATTCTCCGGGCAAGCTTTCACGGCGCCGCCTGCGAGGCGCATCGCCCGGTTCGCGTACTCCTGGGCGGTGCCTTTGCGATCCACCGCGGAAAGCGTGCCGTCCTTCTCCGCCAGCGACACACACTGAGCCAGGTACCCAGCGGCCTGCTGGTAGTCGTTCCAGCGGTCGGGGAACACCGCGGGCAGTTCGGCGGCGGCCTGGGCCGCGTCTCCATGCTTGCCCTGTTGAAGGAGATTCTCAGTCAACTCCCTGATGCTCCAGGTGAGACGCTCGCGCGCGTCGGGCACCTTGGGGAAGTCGGTTGCAACCTTGCGGTGGACCTCCAGGGCCTGGCGAAAGTGCTCTTCCGCCGCAGTGTGGTCGACGGCGCCTCGGAAGAGCAAGCCCAGGTTGCGATGTGACCAGCCGAGTTCCTGCTGATAGAAATGCTCCTGAGGATGCTTGGCGGCGAGCTGCGCGAACGCCTCCGCGCCGCGCCGCCAGGCTTGCGCCGCATCGGGCAGTCGCTTGTCGGCGGCGAAGAGTTGCGCTCGCGCCCAGTGGAGATGCCCCAGTTGCTGCTGGTACATGGGCTGCTCGGCGTGCTCCCGGACCAGCCGTTCCCACAGGGCCAGAGACTGGTCATAGGCCCGCTCCGCGTCCTGCGGCTGTTTGAGCACAGCCAGCACGTCGCCCCGGACGCGGAAGGCGTAGGCCGCGTGCTGGAGGTAAACAAAGCGGTCGGGTTTCTCGTCGCCCAATTTCATCCACAGCTCGCCGGCCAATCGTAGTTCTG
>JBGQHD010000195.1:0-7766 GCA_041497795.1 Planctomycetia bacterium | reverse complement strand
GACGATGGCCGGCAGCTTGACCTCCGGCGCCAGGCGGTAGTCCAGCGAGACCAGCGCGAAGCCCTCGCTGCGGCACAAGTCCAAGAGCCGCTGCGGCGGCCCCTGGCGGCTGCCGACGATCAGCGCCCCGCCGTGCAGCCACACCACGACGGGCCGCACCTGCGTATCGTCTGCTCGATAGACGTCGGCCTCGATCTTCGTGGGTCCGACGGTCTTGTACGTGTAAGTGGTCTTCACGAACGACGGCTCCTTGGCCGGCGCCGTGCTCGCGACCGCGCCCGCCGCCGCGGCGCCCGGCATGCCGCACACATCGGGCAGCGGCGGGGCCGCCCGGACGCTGGCCGCGCAGAGGTTCTCGCCCAGCAGGCCGGCGATCGTGGCGGCCACTTGTCCCTGCGTCGTCTCGACGTTTTCGCGCACGCCGCGCGGCGGCGTGTCGGGTCCCAGCGCGGCCATCCACACGTACTCCGCATCGAGCACGTTCTTGCCGTGATCGGTCCAGTCCACCCGCGTCGTCCCGCGGCCGTGGTCGGTGGTCAAGAGCAGCGTGGTCCGGTCCTTATACTCGGGCATCCGCTGCAGCAGCTCCCACAGCTCGGCCAGGAACCGGTCGCCGTTATAGGCCGCGTCGAGGTACAGGTCGTACCGCCGGGCATGGGCCCATTCGTCGGTCTCGCCCAAGCCGATGTACAGCACGCGCGGCTTGTGCCGCAGCAGGTGCTCGCGGGCGGCCTCCATGGTGATCACGTCGTAGGTATTGTCCGGCCAATACCGCGGCAGCCGCGTCATCAGGTCGTTGGCGAAACGCTGCCGGTCAGTCAGCGGCTGTTCGGCGATCGGCGTCCAGCCCGTGTGCACCTTCAGTCCGCTGCTGCCGGAACGAAAGATGGATCCGAACACGTCCCAGGTGCAGATCGCCGCCACGCGATCTTTATAGGGCCGCTGGGCATTGAGGAACTCCAGCACGGAGAGGTTGGGATTGTCCCTTTTGGCGTTGGAGTCGATCCGCGGGTCGGGGAAGCCGCAAAACATTTCGTGGTAGCCCGGATACGAGAACTTCAGGCCGTTGGTGCACTTGGCCGCCGCCTTACGGGAGGGATCGCCGAAGATCTGCCCCTGCTTGGCGAGGGTGCCCCAGACGAACGGCAGCAGCGCCTCGCGGCGCTGCTCGTGCGAGCCGCGCCAATAGCGGCGTTTCAACCCGGCCAGGTCCTTCACGCCGCCGGCCTTCTCGTCCAGCAAGGCGGCGTCGGCCCCCGTGAACAGCTCTTGCCAGCGGAAGCCGTCCCAGGTGACCACGATCACGTTCTCGGTGCGGCGCGGTGGTGCTTGGTGGGGCGGCACATCACCCCCCAGGGCCGGCCGAATGGCCGCCGCGGGTGCCAGCAGCAGGAAACAGCAGAGGGTCCGCAGAGTTCTCATCGGATGCGAGGCTCTCAGGGGATGCTTGGCTGGCAGTCGCTATTCGTTCAGCGTGTCGCTGTCCAGATTGGCCACGAGCATACCACGCAGGCGATCTGGGGCGTACTTTCTTGCCAGGCCGGTAGTGGGGTCATTTGGCTCGCTTGCGGCCGGGTGTCAAGCGAAATCGGTGGAGGCAAACGCCTAGGAGTGTCGAAGGACCAGCAAGCCAAAAATGCCCCAAAACAAGCCGACGCTCACTAGGCCGAAAATGGCGAGCCGCCGTGGAGGGTAAATCATCCCGATCCCGCAGAGGACAGCCGCGAAGATGCTCGTCGGCTCCAACCCCCACCGGAAGATCAAGAATAAGACTCCATCTCCTACGTGCTTCATCCCCGGCGTCGCCACGACTAACCAGGGGAGTATCGCCAAGCCGAAGCCAATTCGGCGGGCTGCCTTCGTCCACGGCGCAGCGGTCAAGTCTTTCCCTTGCTCCTGCGGCGCTTTGTACGGGTTCTCGTCCATCAATTCCTTCGGAGCGCCGACAACTCGCTGTAGTAGGTTCTCAGAATAGACAGTCCTTCACTCACAGAACAAGACCCCACTACCGCCAGGCCCACATCAAAACTTCACGCGGGGGCGTCGGCTACCTAACGCTCGACCAGCCACACGTTGCGGAAGTGCACCGGGTTGCCGTGATCTTGCAGCAGGATGGGCAGCGGCTGCGGGCCTTCGGGTTGCCCGCCGCCGGTCTTGTTCGTGAGCTCGACGTCGTTGTGGACGAGGATGCCATTGTGACGGACGGTGATGCGGCCGGCGCCGCTCTTCGTGCCCCCCTCATCGAAACGCGGGGCGCGGAACTCGATGTCGTAGGTCTGCCAGGCCAGCGGCGGCAGGCACAGGTTCAGGTCCGGGGCGCGCTGCTTGTAGAGGCCGCCGCATTCGTTATCGAGACCCGCCAGGCCGAACGAATCGAGAATCTGCACTTCGTACCGCCGCTGGATGTAGACGCCGCTGTTGCCGCGGCCTTGGCCGCGCTGCGAGGGCATGAACGGCGAGCGAAACTCCAGGTGCAGGAAGAAGTCGCGCACCACGAGCTTGGTGGTCGGGCCGACCATCAGCAGCCCGTCGGAGGTCGTGCGGCCGCCGTTCAAGGCGTCTGTTGAGCGGCCGCCGGACTGCGATCCGTCGAACAGCACCACCGCGCCGCGAGGCGGCCGGGCGCCGAGCGTGGGGCTTTCGCGGTGCACCTTGCGCAGCACGCCGACCAGCGTGCCGTCTTCCCGGTCGCGGACCCACACCTCGCGGCCGATCAGCAGGGCCGTGTGCTCGCCGCAATTCGGAAAAACGACGAACGCCTGTTGCCAGCCGCCGTCGAACTCGCGCCGCGGCCGGCCGTCCCAGCCGTCGGCGGGCAATCCCCCGGCGTGTTCTACAGCGCGGAATTTGCCTTCGCCCAGCGCGATGACCTGCCAACCGACGCGGCGGTTGCGCTGCGAGCCGGAGATGTAGCCGGAGTATTCGCCCTGGGCGTCGAAGTCGCGGCCGGCAGCCGCCGGGTCGGTGGCCGCCTCGCTGGCTTTCTTCGCCGGCTCGGCGGCGGAGAGTGAACTGGCGCCGGCCAGCAACGCACAGACGATAACGCTCGGCAAGCATCGATGCATGGGAGAACCCTCGTTGGTGGGCGCCTCCGACCGAGGATGAATTACGGCGCGTTGGGCAACAGTCTGCGCACTGCTGGCAGGCGAAGCAAGTAGGAGGGCGGTCAGCGGTCAGGCGGTCAGAGAATCAGTAGAGCTGAACATCGAACGTCCAACGTCCAACATCGAACAGTTCAATGTTGGACGTTCGACGTTGGACGTTGGACGTTCGGTTCGTCCCAGCCGCTTTCCGGCCTCTTTAGCCTGGCAAACCGCCGATTCCGGGTCGCACCAAAGGAATCCCCCCCCCGTAGCACATAATGTCTGAGGGGGGTGGCGATCCGCACTTGGTTTGACACCCCGCGGCCTCCGGGCGAAGATAGAGACCGTCTCCTTTGGCACTCCTCGAGGGTGCAAAAAAACCGGAACTTCTTTTGCAGCCGTCGCGTCCAACTTCCGATCGATCGTGATCGACGACGCTCAACTAATCCGCGAAACCCTGGCCGGCGATTCGTCGGCCTTTGGCCAGTTGGTCTGTAAATACCAGGACCGACTGTACACTGCCCTTGCGCACATGCTGGGGGCCCCGGAAGAGGCTCGAGACGTCGTCCAAGAGGCGTTTGTCCAGGCCTTTGTGAAGTTGGAGACGTTCCGCGGGTTGTCGGCGTTTTACACCTGGCTGTACCGGATCGCGTTCAACGTTTCGGTGAGCCGTAAGCGGCGCCAGCGGCCCATGCTGTCGTTGGAGCGCACCCGCGATCTCTCGGGCGAAGAGCCCCTGGACATGGCCTCGCCGGCCGAGCGGCTGGAACGGGGGGAGCGGGCCATCCAGGTCCGCCGCGCCATGGCGGCGCTGAGCGAGGAGCACCGCGCGATCCTCGTGCTGCGCGAAGTCGAAGGCTTCGACTACGAGCACATCGCCGAGGTGCTCGACGTGGCCGTCGGCACCGTCCGCAGCCGCCTGCACCGGGCGCGGGCACAGCTCAGGGAGTTGCTGACGCCGGTGCTGCAAGAGGACATCAAATAACACCACCAAATAACGATGTAAAGCCGGCGATGGCATCGCCGGAAAACACTGCGAACGATGAACAGCTTTCTTCCCAGCGACGAGCTTCTGAGCGCCTATCTGGACGGCGAAGCGACCGCCCAGGAGCGCGAGGCGGTGGAGCGCGCCCTGCGGGAAAGCGCGGCCGCCCGCCAGTCGCTGGAAGAGCTGCGTCGCTTGCAAACCGAGCTGCGGGGTTTGCCGCGGCTGCGGCTCGATGCGGACTTCCGTGCGCAGGTGCTGCGTCAGGCCGAGCGGGCGATGCTGCTGGGCGAGACGCAAGCGGATCGGGCGGAGCGTGCCGCCACGAGTGACCCCACGCTAACGGACGCAGTGACTGCGAATGAGGCAGTGACTTCGAAGGAGACCGCGGCCCGCTCGTTCTTGGCCCAACTTCCCGAACGTCGGCGGCTGACGGGCCGGCCGGGTGGCCGCACCTTCCACCGCGTGGCCGCGGCCTTGGCGGTGCTGGCCCCGGCCCTGTTGCTGATCGTCCTGGCCGGGCGGGATTCGCGGCCCGGCGGCACTCGAGTGTCCAGCACCCAGGGGTCCGAGGCAACAGAGTTCGAGGCGTCGAGGTCCGAGACGACAACGGCCTACAAAACGGCGAATCGCGCCGACGACTCGCCCGCGCAAGATCTGAAGCGAGAGGCCAAGGAGGAAGCGTTCTTCGAGCGGCTCGAAACCGCCGATGGCCGCGAAGGGCGCGGCCGTCGCGACGTGCCCGGCCCCGAAGGCGACGCTTCGCGGCTCGATGGCACGTTGGGTGACCGATCTCTTGGTCAGCTCGCCGACAAGCAGCGCGGCAGCGGCTCGTCTGCCGAGGAACACGATGCAAACAAGTCTGGCACGACGGGCCAAGCGGGGGCCGACCCTCGCTTGGGCAAGGCGGGCTCCGCTGTGGACACTGCTACGCTCCAGAAGGGCAGCGGCGCATCGGCCTCCGCGAACGGCGACGCCTCGACCGGTCCGGCGCCGGTCTCCGGGGCCCCGCTGATGCTGGGCAATCTGCAAAAGAACGAGCCGGGCAAAACGGTCGGGCGAACGGGCGGCCTACCTGAGGCCCTCGCGGAGGACGGTGTGCTCGTCGTGCGTCTCTGGGTCACCGAGGACGCTTGGCAAAGCGGCGCCGTCGGCAAGTTGCTGGCTGCCTACAAGACGCCAACCGTCGGCGGGATCTTGCGCAACGGCACACTTGCCGAGGAATCACTCTACATGCGGCAAGCCGACGGCGACAAGCCGCTCCAAGGCCTCCACGCCTTTGACGAGCAGAACCTCGCTGAACAAAAGACGGCTGAGAAAAGCGGTAGTGAGAAGAAGGGGGACGACAAGCAAGGTGACCAGAAGAGTGGTCGCGAGAATAAAGGTCTCGAGAAGACGTCGGTCGTCCAGGTCGAGGGCCCGGCGGCCGAAGTCTACTCGCTGCTCGCCGATCTCAACGCCCGCGCCCAGGCCCGGCAGAGCGTGGTCTCGTTGGCCGTCGTGCCGCCGCGGCAGGCCGAGAACTACCAAGCTTGGTCGGCCCTGAATTACGCGGCCGGCGTCGAGCAGGCGACGTTGGGCGCCGCTGAGCTTGACCAGCTCTCGCTTGCCCGCCGAAACGAGGCGGGCGCCGCCGGTTCGTTGAAGGGGGGCGGTTTCGGTGGCTTCGGCGGCGGAGGCGGTCCGGAGACATTCCGCCAGATGTTCATGCAAACCGAGGCGGCCAAGGCGCAGACGCCCGCGCGCGCCGACAGACCCAGTCCGGACGGCAAACCCACTGCGGAGGGGTTGCCGCACGGAGGGCCCGCCGACGTCCGAGCCGCCAAGGAATCGGGCATTGCCCAAGAAACCACTGCCAAAAGGACCATTGCCGAGAAAGAAAAACGTATCGCCGAAAGAGAAAAGGACAAGAAACAGCTCGACAAGTACCACCTCGACCGCTTGGCGAAGGATGGAGTTGCTGACGGTTCCGTGGGCGATGATGTTCGCGCCAAGGACGATGTTCGAGCTAAGAACGCCCCGACCGGTCGAACCACGCCGCCGGCCCCCGGCGAGGCGGTGCCCGCAAGTCGATTTGAGCATCCCCAGGGCAAGAGCACGGCCAACCGTAGCGGTGGCGCGGGTGGCGGCTCCGCGGGCAGCCCTGGCGGTGGCGTGGCGAAAGAACCCGCGGGGGGCGCCCCGCCGCCCCTTCCCCGCGCCGATAAGCCCGACGTTAGCAAGCCCAGCGTAGACAAGCCCAGCGTGGACAAGTCCAGCGTGGGCAAGCCCAGCGTGGGCAAGCGCAAAGAAAACGCCGAAGGCGGAATAAGGGCCTCCGTGGATCCGGAGACCAAGAAGGTTGCGCCGCTGGGCATTCCGGGTAGACCGCGATTCGGGGTCGATCCCTCCGGCAATGGCTCGCAGCCAGCCTCCGCCGCCGACCGGGCGAAGCGCGGCGACCAGCCCGCTGCGGTCGCGGCGCAACGTGAAGCCGGCGCTCCCGCGCTGCGCGACGCAGCAACCCCTGCCCGCCGCGTGCGTGCCATCTTCATCGTGCAGGTCGCGCCGACTCCAGCCGGCCCCGCGGGATCGGCAAAGACAGGGCCGTCCAGCACGAACGCGCCCGCCGCGCGGCAAGAGAAGAAGTAGGACGCGAGTCGTCTTCGTCCCGCGGCGCGGGCGGTAGGCCGATCTGTCATTCTGAGCGAAGCGAAGAATCTCGCGGAGCAACGCCACTTCTCCCTGGGCCGCGATCTCACTAGAATCAGCCGTTCCGGCTGGAGGCGCGCGGCGATTCCCGCGGCTGCAGCCGTGCAGTGCGTGGGGTAGGCTTCCGGCCTGCCGGGATGGCGGGAAGCCTGCCCCACTGGCTTCTTCCTTCTGTTATTCACGAGGTCGCGATGGGGCGTCGTTTCGTCAATCAGTTGTCCGATCAAGAGTCGGTAGACGAAATCTACCGCGTCAACCACAAGCAGTTGCGGCCCAACCGCAATGGCGACTTGTACTTGCAAGTGGATCTGGCCGACCGCTCGGGCACCGTCAGCGCGCTCCTCTGGAACGCCGACGACGCCCTTTACCGCAGCTTCGAGGTCGGCGAGTACGTCCGCGTCCGCGGCACGGCGCAAATCTACAACGGGGCCATGCAGGTGCTGGCCAACCACGTCAGCCGGGCCCGTTCGCCGGACATCAACGAGGACGAATTCTTTCCGCTGGCGCCCAAGGCCATCGACCAGCTCGCCCAGCAATTGACGGCCGCGCTGCGTCGCATCGCCAATCCGCACCTGGCTGCGCTGGCCGAGAGCTTTCTCGTGGACGAAGAGTTCATGCGGAAGTTCACGCGGGCCCCGGCGGGCATCAAGAACCACCACGCCTACCACGGCGGCCTGTTGGAGCACGTGGTCACCATGCTCGACCTGGCCGACAAAGTGGCCCAGTGCTACGGGGCGATCGACCGCGACCTGTTGGCCATGGGCGTCTTCCTGCACGACGCGGGCAAGATCGACGAGCTGGAATACGAGAAGGCCTTCACCTACACCGACGAAGGGCAGTTGATCGGCCACCTCGTCATCGCCGTCAGCCTGCTGGAGGCCAAACTGCGCGAGGCGGAGCAGCTTTCTGGCGAGCCCTTCCCCAAGGAGATCGAGCTGCGCGTCAAGCACATGATCGTCAGCCATCACGGCGAGTACGAATACGGCAGCCCCAAGCTGCCGATGACG
>JBGQHD010000194.1:0-7813 GCA_041497795.1 Planctomycetia bacterium | reverse complement strand
CCCGTGGTGCGGACGTAGGTCAGTGTCCGGTCCGCCGCGTCCTTGGCCTGCAGATAGCTCGCGTGCAATTCCGGATTCAGCTCCTCCAACTCGGCGATGAGCTGTCGCCGGCACGCGGCGCTGACGGCGCCGGCGATTTCCGGCGCGGTGAAGGCGAAGAACTCGCGTTCTTGCAGCTTGAGCCGCTCCCAGGGGGGATTGCCAATCACGGCGTCGAAGCCGCGCTCCTCCCGCTCGAACGCCGCGGGAAATGTGGCCTGCCAGTCCATGGCCTTGGGATGCACCGCAGGGTCGGCGATCAGGCTGTTCCCGCAGACGATGTTCTGCGACAGGTCAGCCAGCGTTTTGCCGCGCCGTGCCGAGCGAATCCAGAGCGCCAGTTGCGTGATCTCGACGGCTTCGGGCGACAGATCCACGCCGAAAAGGTTGTCGGCGAGGATCATGTCGGGGATTTTGTCTTCGAGGCCGTCGGCCTCGTACCCTTCGTGCTCCATGATCCGTCGGACGACCTGCTGGTAGCGCTCCTCCAATGCGTCGTAGGCCTGAATCAAGAACGCCCCACTCCCACAAGCGGGGTCGCAGACCCGAAACTGCCGCAAGATGTCCAGGCTCTTTCGCCAGTATTCAGCGGTGGCCGCCGATTGCTGCGACTCAATCTGCTCGGTTGTGAGCTGCAGGTCGCTCCGTAGCGCATCGAGCCGCTCTTCGATCAGATGAGCGACGGTCTCCTGAACGATGAATCGCGTGAAATCGACCGGCGTGTAGAAGATGCCCAGCCGCTTGCGCATCGCCGATTTGGTCATCGCCGGCGCGCGGGTCGGCGGCTTGCCTTGAGGCGCGTCGGCGCCGAACAGGCCGACCGTCTTCATCTTCTCCAGTTCGGTGATCGATCGTTCGAAGAGGTGCCCCAGCACCTCGACGTTGACTTCATCCCGAAAATCGTAGCCGCCGACGGTATAGAAAAAGTTCGTCCAGGAGTCGTCCAAGTCGAGGTCGTCGAGCTCGTCATCGCGCTTGAAGAGCCCGCCGTCGTAGCCGGTGGGCAGTTCCAGCGTGTGGTGGCCCTGGTCAATGGCCTGAAACAGGTTGCGGAAGTTCTGCCAGCGCGGGTTGCGATCCCGGGTGAACGGCGGGATCGTCTTATGGGCATTCTCGATGCACTTCTCCGGCAGCAGCCCGCGGTCTTCGCAGAAGGCGACAAACACGATGCGGTCGAGGATCTTCTGAGCGACGCGGATCGCCGTCTCAAGCGGCTTCTTGTGCTCGTAGCGCAGGTGTTCGATCAGGCGAGCGCGGCTCTCGCTGAATTCCTCGTACAGCCGGTCACCCACCTCGCGCTGGCGGTTCTCGGTCTGCTCCAGCAGCTTCATGGCGCGCGTCGGCGCGCCGAGCGACGAACGAACCAACCCCGCCGGTTCGAACAAGCAATAGAACTCGCGGAATCTCTTGACGTCGCGCAGCTCCTGCAGCGCAAATTCTTGATACGCTTGGGGCGTCTTCTCCCGATGATACAGCCGGAAGCTGACGAAGTTGCTGACGATCCCCCACGGGCATTCGGGCAGCGCGTTCAGATAATCCCAGCACTGTTGCACCGCGGTCCGGCCATTAGACCTGTCGCGGTCGAGGTCCGTTTCCGCGTCCTTCAATTCGATGACGGCGATGGCCCGGCCGGCGTCGAGTGGGGTGAAGTTGCCCAACGCGCCGTCGGCCGTGCCCGCATTGGGCACGGTGAAATTGCGCTGCAGCTCGTATTGCTCGGGATTCTGCGTCGCGATGCGGTAGCCCAGCGCATCGCGGAAGACTTCGTGAAGGAAGTCTGCATCAAGCGCGGTCTCTTTTTTCGTCAGGTGGCCTTCCGATTCGAGAGCCGCCCAGCGAACCAGGATTTCGTGAGCCCGCTCGAGACCTTCCCTGCGGAGCAGCTTCTTGGACTCGTCGGTCAAAAAACGCGGAAGAATGAGAGCGCGCCGCGCCCGCCTCGGCACGGCAGGAAACAACTCACGCGTGGGGGCCGCGTGCTTCTGGGGACGGCGCGCTGAAGTCCTTTTCGCCATTGGCCAACCGTCGTCACTCCGTTGTCGTGGTCAGATCGGGCGAGGAACATGCTCACAAGATGAACTTACTCAAATCCTCATCCTTCGCCACCTTATCCAGCCGCTTGCTGGCGTAGGCGGCGTCGATCGTGACGTGGCCGGCTCCCTTGTCGGGGGCTTCGAAGCTCAGGTCCTCCAGCAGCCGCTCCATGATCGTATAGAGCCGTCGGGCGCCAATGTTCTGCGACGTCTGGTTCACCCGGTAGGCATAATCGGCCAGGGCGGCGATGGCGTCGTCGGTGAACTCGATCTTGACCCCTTCGGTCTCCAGCAGCGCCTCGTATTGCCGGGTGAGGGAGTTTTTCGGCTCCTTGAGGATGCGGACGAAGTCGTCCTTCGTCAGGTCGCTCAGCTCCACGCGGATCGGGAAGCGGCCTTGCAGCTCCGGCATCAGGTCGCTGGGCTTCGCGTTGTGGAAGGCCCCGGCGGCAATGAACAGGATGTGGTCGGTCTTCACATAGCCGTAGCGCGTCTGCACGGTCGTGCCTTCCACGATCGGCAACAGGTCGCGCTGCACGCCTTGCCGCGAGACGTCGGCCCCGCGCGTCTCGCTGGCCACGATCTTGTCCAGCTCGTCGAGGAACACGATGCCGACGTTCTCGGCCAGCTCGATGGCCTTGGCGTTCACCTTCTCCTGATTGATCAGGGCGTCGCACTCCTGCTCGAAGATCACCTCGCGGGCCTCGGCGACCGTCATCTCGCGGCGGATGGTGTTCTTGGGGATGATCTTCTCCAGCATGCCTTGCAGGTCGAAATCGACCGGCTCCATGCCCATGCCGGTGACCATCATCGGGACGGGCCGCTGCTCGATGCCAATCTCCACTTTGCGCTGCTCCAGGTCGCCGGCCTGGAGCATGCTGCGGATTTTCTCGCGGGTGCGCTCGTGCCGGGCGGCCGCGTCGTCGCCCCCTTCGTCGTCCGACTGAGACGACAGGGGCGGCACGAGGAGCTCGAGCAGCCGCTCCTCGACGCGCCGCTTGGCCTCGTCCTCCACGTTCTTCCGCTCGCTGTCGCGGACTAGGCCGATGGCGTTTTCCACCAGCTCGCGGATCATGCTCTCCACGTCGCGGCCGTAGTAGCCGACCTCGGTGTACTTCGTCGCCTCGACCTTGATGAAGGGCGCCCCGGTGAGCTTGGCCAGGCGGCGGGCGATCTCGGTTTTGCCGACGCCGGTGGGGCCGATCATCATGATGTTCTTGGGCGCCACCTCGCCGCGGATGTCGTCGGCCAGGCGCTGCCGCCGCCAACGGTTCCGCACGGCGATCGCCACGGCCCGCTTGGCGTCGGACTGGCCGACGATGTGGCGGTCGAGCTGGGCCACGATTTCCCGCGGCGTCAGGTCGCGCATGGCAGTTCCTCCACGACGATGTTGGCGTTGCTGTAGACGTCGATTTCGGCGGTGATGCTCAGCGCCTCGCGGACGATCTCGGCCGCCGAGAGCCCGGAGTGCCGCGCCAACGCCCTCGCGGCCGCCAGGGCATACGCCCCGCCGGAGCCGATGCCCAGCACGCCGTCGGTGGGCTGAATCACGTCGCCGTTGCCGGTGAGCAGCAGCGTGTTGTCGGCGCTGACCACGAGCATCGAGGCCTCGAGCCGCCGCAGTGCCCGGTCCATCCGCCACTCTTTGGCCAGCTCCGTGGCGGCGCGGGGGACGTTCTGCGGGTAATCCTTGAGCCGGGCCTCGAAGCGCTCCAGGAGTGCGAAGCAATCGGCCGAGGCCCCCGCGAAACCGGTGATCACCTTACCGTCGAGCAGGCGCCGAATCTTGTGGGCGTCGGCCTTCATCACGGTGGAGCCGAGCGTCACCTGGCCGTCGCCGCCGATGGCGACCACGCCGCGGTGGCGCACCGTGAGAATCGTGGTGGAGCGGGATTTCATCGCAGGCGACTTCGTTGCCCGGGGTCTTTGTTGCCCGTGGTCTTCGTCCCACGTGGTCCACAATATCACCCAAAAGCGGCGCTGCCGCCAGGGGGGAGCGGACAACCGCGGCCGTCGCGTTGGAACATGCGAAACCCCTGAGCTTCTCGACGAGGTTTCAACCAAGAGCGGCTCGCAGTCGTCTGGAGACACGACGAGAAGTCCGGCTGAAGCCGGCTACGGCATCGGCTTTGGGCCTTGGGCCCACCCGTTGAAACGCATGGCAGACGGGGCGTCGGCTGAAGGGGGTTGACAGTTCTCCTGAATTCCGCGAAGGACCTTTCTATGCCGCCTTCGTCCATACGAATTTGTGTTTCTCTCATTCGAGTCGGTATGTGGCGTATGCTTGACATCACGTATATAGTTGACGGAACATAGTAAATCGGACTATGATTTCGCATCGGGCTATGGATAGACCACTCCCTTCACATGACAGGAGACATGAACATGGCTAAAGCCGCGGTCAACAAGAGCCAAGAGATTCGTGACTATTACGCTGAGCACCCGCGAGCGAAACCCAGGGAGGTGGTCGCCGGCCTGGCCGAGAAGGACATCAAAGTGAACACGCAAATCGTCAGCACGGTGCGCTACAACATGAAGAAGAAGCGTCGCGGCAGCGGCCGGGGGCGTCGAGCGGCGGCCGAGACCGCCACGCCGGCCCGCCGGGCCGCCGGCAACGGCCGCAGCCGCGGCGCCGAGCTGTTCACGGCCCTGGTGGATGCCAAGAAGCTGTCCGACCGCCTGGGCGGAATCCAGCGCGCCAAGCAAGCGCTGAAGGTGCTCGAACAACTCACTTAGCGGGACGAGCGTTCTCCCGCTAGGTTGTGATTGGTTGAGCGCGGCCGCGGCCCGGACGTCGTCGCCGCGGCCTACCTCCGTAACTGCCGCCTTAGCAGCTTTTGTATTCAAGAAGGGTCCTCATGTCGCGCCCGCTCTTGGCCCAACGCATGTCGCAGTTCGACAGCTCGGGCATTCGGAAGGTGTTCGAGTTGGCGGCGCGGATGAAGGACCCGGTCAATCTGTCGATCGGCCAGCCCGACTTCGACGTGCCCGAGCCGATCCGCCGCGCCGCGATCGACGCCATCGAGCACCGCAAGAACGGCTACTCGGTCACGCAGGGCATCGCCGAGCTGCGCGAAAAGCTGCAACGCCAGGTCGATGCAGCCTACGGACACGGCGACCGGAAGGTCCTCGTCACCAGCGGCACCAGCGGCGGGCTGGTGCTGGCCATGAACGCGCTCATCGACCCGGGCGACGAAGTGATCGTCTTCGATCCCTTCTTTGTGATGTATCCGGCGCTCGTGGCCATGGTCGGCGGGCGGTGCGTGTACGTGGACACCCGGCCGGACTTCGGCATCGACGTCCAGCGCGTGGCCGACGCCATCACGCCGCGCACGAAGCTGATCCTGTTCAATAGCCCGGCCAACCCCACCGGCGCGGTGACCAGCGGCGATGAGATGCGCGCCTTGGCCCGCCTGGCCGCCGAGCGCGACGTCGTGCTGCTCAGCGACGAGATCTATCAGCGGTTTTGTTATGACGAGCCGTTTCTGTCGCCCGCCCGGCACAACGACCGCACGCTGGTGCTGGACGGCTTCAGCAAGACGTACGCCATGACCGGCTGGCGGCTGGGCTATGCTCACGGCCCAGCGGAAATCATCGACGCCATGACGAAATGCCAGCAATACACGTTCGTCTGCGCTCCGCAGCCCGTGCAATGGGCCGGCGTGGTGGCCCTCGACGTGGACATGCAGCCGCACATCGACGCCTACCGCCGCAAGCGCGACATGATCTACGACGGGCTGAAAGGCCACTATGAATTGGTACGGCCCGGCGGCGCTTTCTATGCCTTTCCGCGCGCGCCGGCCGGCACGACCGGCACCGAGTTCGTCACGCGGGCCATCGAGCAGGGGCTGCTCATCATCCCGGGCAATATCTTCAGCCGGCGCGACACGCATTACCGGCTATCGTACGCCGCCAGCGATGAGATGATCGAACGGGGGATCGAGGTGCTGCGGCGGATGTCGCGCAACCGTTAAACCGCATGCGTTGCTCGGCGACTATGACGAGGCGCCGGCCGTTTCGTATATCGCTGCGGTTCAGCAACGCGCCGCGAGTTATTTCTGCAGCGTGAAGTTCACCACGAACCAGCCGCACCAGTCCTTCATCGCGGGGAACTCGCCGTTGGTCTCGTTCCGAACGAGCGTGCCGGAGGGCTGGAAGTAGCGCCGCACGGCCTTGTGCGGCGGCAGCTTGCTCATGTCGAAGGGCTTGGTGCCGTCGCCGCCCGGATCCAAGAGGTCGAGCAGCAGCTTGGCCGTGTTCCGGTCGCTTTGGTTGAGGCGGCCCGTGCGAGTCAGCTCGTAGTTGACCAGCACGCCCTCTTCCGTGCGGTCGAACCGCCGCAGGCAGCCCTGCGGCCAACCGCGGAGCTTTTGCTCGCCGCCCAACTGCTCCATCACCGCCTGATAGTCCACGTCGTTCTCCAAAGAGAGCACGCTCTTGGGCTTCGCCTTCTTCTGGACCATGTGGTTCAGCAGGTCGTTCATCAGGCTGATATGCGAGGCATAGAAGAACCAGCCGTCGGCGACGCAAATCGCCTCGTGCTCGCGCGGCGGAGGTTTCGGCGCGGGAATCAGCAGCGGCGGGCCGCCGGCGCCGACCACCTTCACTGCCGGCGGCTTCTTCTTGCCGTCGGCCTTCGGCTCCGGCTCCGAGTCCCAAATGTCGTAGCCGCCCACCCATTTCGGCCGGAACGTGACGGTCTTATCGGGCTTGAAGTACTTGGTCAGAGCCGCCACGAGCGCAGGCTCCGCGGCCGGCGGCTGAATCTGCACGGCGATCAGTTGGCGCTCGCTGTCCGGCATGACCGGCAGGCGATTGTCGGTAATCATGATGCAGCGAGCCGTTTCGTGGCCCGTGGGCCCCTTGGCGACCAGGAGCTTGATGATGTCCTGGCGGAGGTCAACCTTGGGCCCCAACGGGTCGTTCTTGATCCGGTTGAGGGCCTTCTTCCAAGCGTCTTTCTTGCCGCCGGCCACGGCCTCGTCGAAGAACGGGCCGAAGTAATCGAACGCCGTCAGCAACTCCAGGTTGCAGACCGAGAAGCTGGCAAGCTGTTTGGGGACCCACCACTCGCCGTCGGCTGAGAGCCGCCGATCGTCGTCGTTGACGAACGAGAGCATGTGGAGCGATTTCTCCCAGGGCTTGGGAGCATAGACTGCCGCGCGGTTCAGCATGTCGTAGGACGTTCCGACGCGCAGCCGGGCCACGCCGCCCACCCCCTGCACGCCCTGAAAGCCCGACTTCTTGGCCACGTCGAGCATGTCGAGGGCCTCGGGATCGCGCTGCGGATCGAGCTGCCGGCGCGCCTCGCCGAAGCCGATCGGCTGCAAGAACCAGCGCACGTGCGGCGTTTCGCCGGCCTTGCCGAGCATCGCCGTGTCGGCCGCGACGCGCTTGTTGACCATCACAAAGGGCGCGAAGCCCGCCAGGTTGTCCTTGCCCCCCTTGAGGTGCCGGGTCAGGACGTCGGTGGCCACCGTTTCGTCGCGGGCGATGCAAAACAGGTTGCCGTGGAGGAACTCGGCCAGCCGCGTCTTGCCATCTTTCTTGAAGACGTTGATGGTGACGTCGCCGACCGCCAGCGTGCTCTTGGCCGCCGCCGCCTTGGCCTGCGTGGCGTGCAGCTTGGCCCGCACGGCGTCGGCCTCTTTCGCCCGCCCGGTGACGTCGGCCAGGATGTTCCGGCTCGGCAGCCGCTTGGCCGGGTGAATCAGGACCATGCACAGCTCGCCGCCGGCGAT
>JBGQHD010000193.1:0-7862 GCA_041497795.1 Planctomycetia bacterium | reverse complement strand
CGCGGCGGCATCCATTGTGCCGCGACCTATCAGGGGCTTACGCCCCCCGCTCGCCGGGCGCCGGGCGCGATTGCAGCCTCGCCGGGCGCGATTCCAACCCGTCGCTCAATCCGAAACGTGCGCCGCGGCGATCAGGTCGATGAACTTCTTGTTCGTCTCGAACTTCACCAACTTGGCGGTCAATTGCTCCATGGCATCCACAGGATGCATCTGCGACAGCGTGCGGCGGAGCATCGTCGCCGCGTGCAGGATGTTGGGCGGCAGCAGCAGCTCCTCGCGCCGCGTGCCGGACTGGCTGATGTCGATGGCCGGGAAGACGCGGCGGTCGGCCAGTTTGCGGTCCAGCACCAGCTCCATGTTGCCGGTGCCCTTGAACTCTTGGAAGATCACCTCGTCCATCCGGCTGCCGGTGTCGATCAGGGCGGTGGCCACGACGGTCAACGAGCCCCCTTCCTCGAAGGCCCGGGCCGTGGCGAACAGCTTCTTGGGCACGTCCAGGGCCTTGATATCGACGCCGCCCGACATGGTGCGGTTGTTGCCGCAGACCTTGTTGAAGGCCCGCGCCATGCGGGTGATCGAGTCCATCAGCAGGATCACGTCTTTGCCCATCTCGGCCAGGCGGCGGCAGCGCTCGACGACGAGCTTCGAGAGCCGCACGTGGCTTTCCACTTCGCGGTCCAGGCTGCTGGCCACGACCTCGCCATCGACGCTGCGGCGCATGTCGGTGACTTCTTCCGGCCGCTCATCGACCAGGAGCACGATCAGCTTCAGCTCCGGATAATTGGCCGTGATCGCCTGGCTGATGTGCTGCAGCATGATCGTCTTGCCGGCCCGCGGCGGGCTGACGATGAGGGCCCGCTGCCCTTTGCCCAGCGGCGTGAGCAGGTCCATCACCCGCGTGGTCAGCGGCAGCGGCCCGGTCTCCAGCCGCAGCCACTGATCGGGATTGATCGGCGTCAGGCTGTCGAAATCCTTGACCTTGGCGTATTCGTCCGGCGGGAGGCCGTCCACGTCGACGATCTCGCGCAGCCGCGGCCCTTGCTGGCGGCGGTTTTGCTGCATCAGCCCGTTGACCAGCACCCCTTCGCGGAGGCGGAACTTCTCGATCATCGTGCCGGGCACGAAGGGATCGGTCCGCTCGCGGGTGTAGTTGCTCTTCGGGTCGCGGAGGAAGCCATAGCCGTTGGGGTGCATCTCCAGCACGCCGATGAACGGCTCCAGGGGCAGCGCCTCGCCATTTTCCGGCGCCGGTTCCTGGTCGGGGTCGTAGACCGGCGCCTCGCCGCGCGGGTAGGGCGACCGATGGCCGCCATAGGGGTGGTGATTCGAATGCCGGTTGTTCGGGCCGCGGTTGAATTGTCCGCCGCGTTGGGGGCCGGTGTGCCCGCGAGTTCTAGTCCGCTTCCGCTTTGCCATGACTCACCTGAGAGAAGAAAACACACGCCACAACGCATTGCCTTGCATTGCCTTGCCAAGGCATGTTGCCTTACCAAGGCATGATGTCGCGGCCGAGGGAGCGCGAGCGCGCACCCTCTCCGTTGGGAGGGAACAGGCCCTATGCGCCAGCGGCACCAGTCGCGCGCGCGCTGGCTTTCGCCGCGAACATCAACGTGACTGCGGCGAAGATCATTCAGTCGGTCGCGGGGCGCACCTGACCCAAGCCCGGCGCGGCACGTCGCCATGCACTTACGCCAACTCGGGAATGAGGAATCCGGCGGCCAGCGAATCACCCGCGCCAAGCAATCGTCAAGCAGGTGTTCGGCTAACCGATGTTCCGCGGCAAGCGGCTCCCGCCTCAAGCGCCAGTTCGTCCTGAAATCAAGGCCACGTAATCAGGGCGAAAACTGCCCACGCTTCCTCCCCAACGTCCGATCGCTCAAGAACTCTTCTCGAACTCTTCTCGGTGAGAACTCTGCTCGCGAATCTTGCCGACTTAGGAGCGTTCGCTGGAGCGGGGAGGAGAAAGACGGCTTCGTGGGCGTAGCTATCAACTACGAAGCGGCGATTACTACCGTCATCATATTCCTGGGTCGGCGGGTGTCAACCTCTGTATCGACAATTCGCGGCCCGCTGCTTCGGCCAGACGCGAACAACACCCGCCCGCACGGCCCGTCGGGGCAGCCCTCTCGCGCAGGCGGCCCTCTGCTGCAATTGATAGCGTAGGATGTGCGGCCAAGCAAGCGCGAAACCGCGAGGATCCCGCCAAACGACCAGGCCGGCCGAAGGGGATATGCCAACCATGCGGCGCCTCCCGAGGCCAGGATTCTCCAACAAAGTAGTAGGCACGCTCCGCGTGCCGTCAGTGGATTCATGGAACGGAAAGGCTGCGACCTCTCGTGAGTCAGACACTCCTGTCTGTGGGGCGAGAAGCCGGGACGGCACACGGAGTGTGCCTGCTACTTTGACCGGCCGCGTTTGCGACCGCGCCTTGCGGCAGACTATGATTCCCTCGAACTGCATCCCATCTCGAACCGGTCCTCCAGCGCGATTGTCGCCGGCAGGCCGACGTGCGAGATCGCCACGCAACGAGGCCGCCATGCCCTGTTCCCTTCGCGCGCTTTCCACGCTCTGGCTCGCTGTTGCCTTGACGTTCGCTCCGTCGGCTATGTGCGCGGACGAGACACTTTGGGTCGCCAAGCCGTTGACCAAGCCCAAGGAGTTCACCGCCGGGATTGAAGGCCCGGCCTGCGACGCCGCCGGCAACATCTTCGCCGTCAACTTTGGCGAGCAGCAGACCATCGGCCGCGTGACGCCCGAAGGCCGCGGCGAGGTCTGGGTCAAGCTGCCCGGCAAGAGCACCGGCAACGGCATCGTCTTCGACCGCGAGGGGCTGATGTACGTCGCGGACTACGCGGAACACAACGTGCTGCGGATCGACCCCAAGACCCGCAAGATCACCGTCCTGGCCCACGACGACGGCATGCACCAGCCCAACGACCTGGCGATCGCCCCCGACGGCACGCTCTATGCCAGCGACCCGGACTGGGGCAAGTCCACCGGCCAACTTTGGCGCATCAGCAAGGGCGGCAAGATCACCCGATTGGCCGCCGGCATGGGCACCACCAACGGCATTGAGGTCAGCCCCGACGGCAAAACCCTCTATGTCAACGAAAGCGCGCAGCGGAACATCTGGGCCTTCCCCATCGGCGAAGGGGGCAAGCTCGGCGACAAGCGGCTGCTGAAGAAGTTCGACGACTACGGCTTCGACGGCATGCGCTGCGACGTGGACGGCAACCTCTACGTCGCCCGCTACGGCAAAGGGACCGTCGCCGTGGTCTCGCCCAAGGGCGAGGTGCTCCGCGAGATCGACGTGCTGGGCAAGCAGCCGAGCAACCTCTGCTTCGGCGGCCCCGACGGCCGCACGGTGTACGTCACCGAGGTGGAGCACACGCGGCTGGTGCAGTTCCGAACGGACCGGCCGGGCCTCGCGTGGCGACGGAGCCACGAGAAGGACTGATTCCTCGCTGACAACAGCAACGCATTGGCAACGCGCGGACTTGCGGGTATTCTTCCATCTAGCGTCGGCCTTCTTTGGTTCGTGATTTGGACAACCGTCGATGGTGCATCGGTGGCGACAAGAGAAGAGCACGCCCTCGCTCGCCAGTTGCTCAAATGCCGAGTGATTCTCAGCAACGCGAAGGCATTTCAGGACTTGTTCTGGGACGTGATGAAGGCGAAGCATGGACAGGACTTCGCGCCGGTCGCTCCGCAAGGACGAAAAGGAGACGGCGGCAATGACGGCTACTTGCCGAGCGACAAACATTACTTCCAGCTCTATGCGCCGGTCGATCCGAAAGAAAAAGTCACGGTCGCTACGAGGAAGCTCGCTCGCGATTTCTCCAAAGTGAAGGACCAATGGGGCAAGGAGGAGGGCGGACTCAAGAAGTATTCGTTTGCGTTCAACGACAAGTACGAAGGGGCGCCGAAGGACATCGAGCTCGCGTTGAACAAGCTGCGGGAGACGCACGCAGGGATCACATTCGCGCACTACTGCTGCCGGGATCTCGAAGCCGACTTCATGAACCTCCCTGAGACGGAGTGGGACCGCATCCTGGGGATGCCCGTTCCCGACCCGGCGCGGCTGAGTAGCCTCGACTACAGCGTGCTTAGCGACGTAATCCGGTTCGTCATGTGTGCGGACGTAGCGGACGCGAACACTCGGCTGGACTTGCCACCAGAGCTCGACAAGAAGATCGAGTTGAACGACCTTGCTCGCCGGCACGCGATAAGCATCCAAAATGGAGCGCTGCTCGCCGGACACATCGAAAGGTACTTCAGGTCGTATTCGGTGTTTGCCCTCGTAGAACTCCGGGACCACGTCGTGGGGCATTACGAGACAGCCAAACAAGTGGTCCGGGAGAGCGGCGCACGGCATACGCCGGACGTCGATTCGGTATTCGCGTTGTTCCGAAGGAGCCTGTTTCCCAAGAACGCCACGATCGCAACAACAACCGCCGTCGATGCGGTGATAGGTTACTTTTTCGAGGCGTGTGACATATTCGATCCGAACGCCGAGAAGGGGCTGCCCGGTGCTTCTCCCTGACAAACACGTGCGTATCTCTGAGTCGATCCTTGGGCTGGCAGCCCTGGTGCTGTCAGCAATGGCAAGGCCCGCGACATTCGATGGTCTATGGAAGCGAGTCCAAGAGCGTGTGGACACACCAGATTGGCCGGCAACACACGGAGTGGAGAACTTCGTCCTCGCGTTGTGCTTCCTCTATTCCATTGGCGCGATTGATGTGTCTGCAGATGGCGAGTTGGTCCGATGCGGTTGATTGAGCTCACCTCCAGCCGACGTTCGTTCAAGACCATCCGGTTCAACCGGACCGGATTGTCTCTCGTCGTCGGCTGCCACACGAAGAAGCAGTCGAAGAATATTCAGGCGACGTACAACGGAGTCGGAAAGTCGCTCTTGGTTGCCCTTATCCAATACTGTCTCGGGAGCAACAGGAACAAGCACTTCGAAGCGCATCTTGACGGGTGGGACTTCACTCTTGCGTTTGAACACGCCGAGAAGACGCATTCGGTCACTCGCAAGGTCGGCGCAGACAAGATCTTGTTCAACGGAACGGAGATGAAACTCAAAGAGTTCAAGGGCGCGCTCAACGAATTGCGCGTTTTCGAATTGCCGGCTGACGTGAGCGCGCTAAGTTTTCGCTCCCTGATCTCCTTCTTTCTGCGTCCGTCTCGCACCTCGTACAACTCGCCAGAAGCAGCCGTCGCAGAGTGGACTCCGTACCAACGCGTGCTGGTCCAGAGCTTTCTCCTTGGATTGGACTATCACCTCGTGGTCCAGAAGCACGATGCGAAGAAGAGGCTGGACGAACAACTCGATCTGGCGAACCGCTACAAAAAAGACAAGGAACTTCGCGACTTCTACGTTGGCGAGAAGAACGCCGAAATGGAACTGGTCTCGCTGCGAGAACGGATCGCGAAGCTTGAAGCGAGCCTTTCTGCCTTTACCGTCGCCGAAGACTACGGCGAACGGCAAGCGGCTGCTGACGAACTCCATGCGAAGATTATGGAGGCCAGGAACGAAGAGGCGATCCTCGCGGCAAAACTGTCCGACATCGCGCTTGCCATGAGTTTTCGGCCCGATGTGACGCCAGAGCGAGTCGCGCGACTGTACCAGGAAGCCGAAGTGTCGCTGCCAACGGCCGTCACGAAGCGACTCGAAGACGTCGATCGTTTTCACGATCGATTGCGGGAAAACCGCCTTCACAGACTCGAACAGGAGAAGATGCGGGCCATCGCTGAGCAGAGAGAGTGGCAGAAAAAACGCGCGACGTGGCAGGAGCAACTCGACGGCCTGTTGCAGTACCTCAGAGCGCACAGAGCGCTGGATGAGTACGCGGAGAATAACCGGTTCCTGTCTGAACTGATTGCGAAGGCACGGAAGATCGAAGATTACGTCGCGCTGCTTGCAAAATACACGGATGAAGCTCAGCGAACTCGAGCCGAGATGGGCAAGGCGACGGTTCAGACAACCGAGTGCCTTAAGGCTGCAAAGCCCCACCTCGATGTCCTGATGGACACTTTTCGCGGTTACGCCCGTGAGTTCTACGGCGACAAGCCCGCCGGATTGGTGATCCGAAACAACGACAAGGACGACAACCAGGTTCGTTACGATATCGAAGCTCGAATCGAGCACGATGCCGCGGACGGCATTAATCACGTGCGCATCTTCTGTTTCGATCTGCTCTTGCTAACGCTCCGCCAGCGGCACTCGGTCGGTTTCCTGTTCCACGATAGCCGTCTTTATGCGGACATGGATTGGCATCAGCGCCTGACACTGTTTCGCTTGGCCGACCGAATCTGCAGGCAGCAGGGACTCCAATACATCGCGACCATCAACGAGGATCATGTTGAGTCCTTGCGAGAGCCGGCCGGCGCGTGCTTTGAACGTCTCTTTGTCGAGCCGCGAATCCTTGAGCTTACGGACGTGGAAGACGGCTCCGGCAAGCTGCTTGGCGTCCAAATCGAAATGAAATACGAGGCAGATTGATGTCAGGGAGCGACGTGTGTCCCCACGTCTCGAGCGTCGTGCATCGCATGTCTCGCAGACTCGTCCTGGGGATCACCGGAGCCAGCGGCGCCGTGTACGGCGTGCGGCTGCTGGGCGTGCTGCGCGCGGCGGGGTGCGAGGTGCACCTCTCGATCAGCGCTTCGGGCCGGACTGTGATGCAGCAGGAGCTGGGGCTCGACATTGACCTCGACCGATTCGATGTAGGCGCGTTGGAATTGCCGCCGACCTTCGAGGCGCCACCAGCACCCCGGCTGCTCCAAGCAGCCGGGGTGCTAGCCGCTACGCCGCCCGGCGCCGGCCAAGTGCACTATCACCACTTCGAGGACTTTCTGGCTCCCATCGCCAGCGGGTCGTTCCTGACTGATGGCATGGTGATTTGTCCCTGCTCGGGCGGCACGCTGGCGGCGATTGCCCACGGCACGTCGGAGAACCTCATCTGCCGGGCGGCCGACGTGCACCTCAAGGAGCGCCGCAAGCTGGTGCTGGTGCCGCGCGAGACGCCGCTTTCCGTCATTCAGCTCGACAATATGAAGCGCTGCGCAGAGGCGGGGGCCGTGGTCCTGCCGGCCATGCCCGGCTTCTATCACGGCGTGGAGCGCGTGGCGGACCTGGTCGATTTCGTGGTCGCCCGCGTGTGCGACCAGCTCGGCGTGCCGCACGATCTGATGCGGCGCTGGGGCAGTCCGCCTCAATAGGCCAAGTGGTGGCACGCTCTGAGCATGGATGCGAAGGGCGTGGCGCGCGTGTCAGCGATGTTCCACGCCCATCGCATCCATGCTCTGGGCGTGCCACCCGCCCGCACGCTGGGAGCCGTACCGTTTGTTCCCGTCGCCGCGACGCCGTACACTGGCGGAGCCAGTGCACACTTCGAGGACGCATATCCCGAGGGAGGAGCCACCCCATGTCGGCCAAGAACATGCGAGCGACCGTGAGTCCCTGTTTGCTGTACCGCGATGCGCCGGCGGCGATCGAGTGGCTCTGCCGGGCGTTCGGCTGCGAGCAGCACCTCGTCGTGCCGGGCGATCGCGACGACATGATCGCCCACGCGGAGCTGTCGTTCGGCAACGGCATCGTCATGCTCGGCTCGGTGAGCGACAACGAGTTCGGTCACCTGATGAAGCAGCCCGGCGACATCGGCGGCGCGGAAACGCAGTGCCCGTACGTCGTCGTCCCCGACGCCGACGCGCATTACGCGCGGGCCAAGGCGGCCGGGTCCCAGATCGTGATCGACATCAAGGACGAGCCCTACGGCGGCCGCGGCTACTCGTGCCGCGACCTGGAAGGCCATCTCTGGAACTTCGGCACCTACGACCCGTGGTCGGGACATTAGCGCTGG
>JBGQHD010000192.1:0-7881 GCA_041497795.1 Planctomycetia bacterium | reverse complement strand
CTTATGCCGGCCGCTCGCCGGGTTAGCTCATGATTTCCTTCACCACGCGACCTGAGACTCCCGTGAGCCGGAAGTCGCGGCCGGAGTAGCGGTAGGTGAGCTTTTCGTGGTCCAGGCCCATCAGGTGCAGGATCGTGGCGTGCAGATCGTGGACGTGCACCTTGTTCTCCACGGCCGTGATGCCGTGCTCGTCGGTGGCGCCGTAGCGGAGGCCGCCTTTCACGCCGCCGCCAGCCAGCCACGTCGAGAAGCCGGTGGCGTTGTGGTCGCGGCCGTCGTTCTGCTTGACGTGCGGCGTGCGGCCGAACTCGCCGCCCCAGACCACGAGCGTGTCTTGGAGCAGCCCGCGATCGCCGAGGTCCTTGAGCAGCCCGGCCATCGGCTTGTCGATGGCGGTGCAGTTGGCGGTGAGCCGGTTGCGAAGCTGCTGATGCTGGTCCCAGCCCCCGTGGCACAGCTCGATGAATCGCACGCCCGCCTCGGCGAACCGCCGGGCCATCAGGCATTGGCGTCCGAAGTTATCGGTCGCCCGGTCGCCGATGCCGTACAGTTTTTGCACCGTCGCCGACTCGCCGCTCAAGTCCATCAGCTTCGGCACGGCCGATTGCATCGTGAAGGCCAGCTCGTACGACTTGATCACGCCCTCGAGCTGCGTATTCACCTGGTCGCGCTCCAGCAGCTCGCGATTCATCGCCTGTACCAGGTCGAGTTGCTTGCGCTGCTGCTCGGGCGTGAGCTGGCTGCTGCGGATGTGCTCGACCCGCGCATTGGCCAGCGATTGGCCTTCGGCGCCGATTCGCGTGCCCTCGAACGGGGCCGGCAGGAACGCGCTGCCGTAGTTCTGCGCCCCGCCGACGCGCACCGGCGGGTTGATGGTGATGAAGCCGGGCAGCTCCTGGCTTTGGCTGCCCAGGCCGTAGACCACCCACGAGCCGAGCGAAGGCCGCACGAAGCGGAACTCGCCGGTGTGCATCTGCACGGTGGCCTGCGGATGGTTCGGCAAGTCGGTGTGCATGCCGTTGAGCAGGCACAGCCGGTCGGCCTGCTGGGCCAGGTTGGGGAACAGCTCGGAGATCGGCAGGCCGCTCTGCCCGGCCTGCGGGAACTTCCAAGGCGAGCCGAGGTAGGTCCGCCCGCCGAAGCCGTTGGCCGACTTGCCGTTGTCGCGCGTCAGGGCCGGCTTGTAGTCGAAGGTATCGACGTGCGACGGCGCCCCGCGCATGAAGAGGAAGATCACCCGCTTGGCCCGCGGGGTGAAGTGGGGCGGCTTGGGGGCTAGCGGATCGTCCGCGGCACGTTCCGGGGCGGCGGCCGCGGCCTCTTGGCTGCACAGCCCGGCCAGGGCCAGATAGCCAAACCCGCACGAGGCCGTGCGGAGCAATTCGCGGCGGGAAAAGACATGGTTCATATCGATGCCTTTACATTTGTGATCGGCAACTCGGCGCGTGTTCGGGTCACTTCCCGAAGACGCCCCCTCCTGCCTCTTTCCACAACTTGTATCCTTCCAGTTCATCCTCCAGAATGCGCGATTTGACGACAAGAACGGGCTTCCAGCCTGCAAACTCGCTCTCGGCGATCGGGAGGTGGCCCATGCCGAACCCGTCCGAGTCTTTGACGCTTCCTAAGGAAAGCTCCTCTAGTTTGAGAGAGGTCGGACGAGACGAGAACTTGTTCTTGTAAACCCGAACATGCACGGTGCTTGGTTCCAGCTTCAAAATCTTGATGACACCGAAGGCTCCGCCACCACTCTCAACGGAATAGACGCCTCCCTCGACCATAGACTCGCCCCCGGGGCCGTCTGTACTGCTACAACCCGCCATCAAGAAACCGAGAACAATGATAGCAGTCGCTTGTTTCACGCGCCAGCCTCCAACATGCCCCAGTCCTGGGTTGCCCTAACTAATGAGCGTACCGGAATTCTCCTGAGGCAAATAGCGCCTGGCACAGGGCAGCCCAGGAAGCCGAGGCCGTGACGGATTGCGTCGCCGGATACTCGCGAAGGAAAGCGATCGACCGTTCCACGTCCGCCTTCGTCGGCAGCCGCGATAGCGCCAGTTGATATGCCAGCGCGACGCGGCCGGTGTCGTCCAAACGGCTCTCGCCCAGCAGCCGCTCGGCCATCTTCTGCGCTTGCTCCTGCACCAGCGGGCTATTCATCAAGTACAGCGCCTGGGTCGCGACAGTGGTGGCGTCGCGGGCGCCGACAACCAGGCTCGGGTCGGCCGCGTCGAACAGGTTCAGCGAATCGGGCATCGCCTGGCGGATGATCGGCAGGTAGACGCTGCGGTACAGCGCGCCAGACGCCAGGCCGCCGAGGCTGCGGTTCTGGCCGATCTCGCCGCCGCCAAGCTGCGACACGGCCGAGCCGGCCGGCCGCTTGAGGTCCAATTGGCCGCTGGCCGCCAGGATCGCATCGCGGATCGCCTCGGCCTCGAGCCGATGGCGGCTCATCCGCCACAGATAGCGGTTCTCCGGATCGGTCTCGTAGTTGACCGCATTGTGCTCGCTGGAGAGCTGATAGACGCGCGAGAGCATGATGCGGCGGATCATCCTCTTCACCGACCAGCCGTCCTCCATGAACCCCGCGGCCAGCGTATCGAGCAGCTCCGGATGGCTCGGCAGCTCGCTCATGGCGCCGAAGTTGTCCGTCGTCGACACCAGCCCGGCGCCGAACAGGTGATGCCAGATGCGGTTCACCGCCACGCGGGCCGTGAGCGGGTTCTGCCGATTGCTGAACCAGCGGGCCAGCTCGAGCCGGCCCGATGCACCGGGCGAGATGGTGGTCTTCGTCGGGCTCATGACGGTCACGAAGCCGCGCGGCACGCTGGGGCCGCGGTCGGAGACTTCGCCGCGGATGCACACCTGGCAATCGCTCGCCCGTTTGCCTTCCTCGACCCCCATCGCCACCTCGCTGGACTTGGGGCCTCCCTTGCGGAGGTCGGCGATCTCGTCTTGCAACCGTTGCACTTCGCTTTCGGCGCGGGCAATGGCGTTCTTGGCCTGCTTGGCCGCTTTCTGCTTCTGCTTGGCGGCCTTTTTCGGGTTGATGTCCCCTGTACCAGCTACGCCTTTCCCGGCCTGGAGCTCGCGCAGCTCGGCCTGCGCCTTGCGCAGCTCAGCCTCTAGCTCAGCGATCTTTTTCTGCTGCTCCTGCCGCACCGCCGGGGGGACGGACCCCACGGCCGAGAGCGACATCAGCTCTCCCTGGTAGGCCGTCTTCTTCGCGCCGCGGCCGCCCGACACGCCGGCCAGCACTTCCGTGCTGCGGAAGATGCCCGCCATCGCGTAGTAATCCGTCGTGGGGATCGGGTCGAACTTATGGTCGTGGCAGCGGGCGCAGGCCACGGTGAGACCGATTACTGCCCGCGTGCTGGTGTCGATCTGATCGTCCACGATGTCCATGAGATAGATTTCGCGGTTGCGCTCGTTGAGCCCTTTGACGCCGATGGCCAGAAAACCGGTGGCGATCGACTGCTCGTTCCGCTGAACGGCATCCTTGGCCGGCAGCAGGTCGCCGGCGATCTGCTCGCGGATGAACTGGTCGTAGGGCTTGTCCTTGTTCAACGAGTCGATCACATAGTCGCGATACCGCCAGGCATACGGGAACGGCCGGTTTCGCTCTTGCCCGGTCGATTCGCCGTAGCGAGCCACGTCGAGCCAGTGCCGGCCCCAGCGCTCGCCGAACTGCGGGCTATCGAGCAGCTTGTCGATGACCTGGCCCAGCGCCTCGGGCGACGTATCTTTGACGAACCTGGAGATTTCCTCGGGCGTCGGCGGCAGCCCGGTCAATGCGAAGCTGACGCGGCGGAGCAGCGTCAGCCGATCGGCGTCCTGCACCGGTCGCACGTCGTTCTTCTCCATTCCGGCCAGGACGAATTGATCGATTTCGCCGCGCGGCCAGGCGGTGTCGTTGACGGCCGGCGGCGCGTGCTTCTTGGGCGGCTGGAAGGCCCAATACTTCCGCGACTCGGCATAGTTGATCGGCCCCTGCCGCACCGGGCCGGTGCGCGGGTCCGGGGCGCCCATGCGACTCCAGGTGGCGAGGTCGGCGACCACCTCGTCGGGCAGCTTGCCCGTGGGGGGCATCTCCAGCCCCTCGTAGCGGATGGCCTCCATAAGCAGGCTGTCCTTATCGTCGCCGGGCACGATCGCCGGGCCGGATTGGCCTCCCTTGAGCAGCCCGGCCCGCGTGTCAAGCACAAAGCCGGCCTTCACTTCCTTGGCGGCAGCGGAGTGGCACGCGTAGCAATTCTTGGCGAGCACCGGGCGGATCTTCTTCTCGAAGAACTCGACGCCCTTGGGATCGAGCCGCACCGGCTTGGCGGCGGCGATGGCCGCGGTCTTCGCGGGAGTTTTCGCCGGGGTCTTTGCCGCCGCAGTGGATGACGCTGCGGCGGGCGACACGGTCGGCGGCTTCTTCGCCGCAGCGGCGGCAGCCGCCTTCTTCTTGGCGCCATCGGCGGCCTGGCCCTGCAAGCCGGCCACGGCCAACAACAGACCCAACGAACCGAGCGAGGCGAGAAGCCAGCGTCCCATCGACGGCCTTCCTAGTTCTTCGTGGCAGCCCCCTCCAGCAGCGGGCAGCGAGAACTGATTGTACCCGGAAGCCAAACCAAAAGCTCCGCACAGAAGCTAGATGCGCGGACGGGCGAAGTTATTGAGGCCCGCCAGCTGGATGCCTGGCAGAATTGCGAGACCCCAATCAGTCGGCTTCCAGCCGGCTGAAGCCGACTGAGCGTTCCCGGAATTCCGCATCACGCGGGCGAAGCCGCGACCTTTACGCCCAGGAACTCCAGGAACGGCTCGATTTCGTGAAACACCAGCACGCCCAGCACCTCTTCCAGATGGCGCAGGACGTTGCGGTGGGCGACCCGGTCGGGAGAGGCGACCAGCTTCGAGCAGGTGGCCAGGTGGTAGAGGCGCGCGCGCGTCTTGAGATCGTAGAGCAAGTACTGGATCTTGACGTTCGTCCAGACGCCGATGACGCCGACGGGAATCGTGTGGCGATCGGCCCCGGCGATTTGCGCGTCGATGATCTCCGCCAGCGGGGTGTCCTCGAAGTCGTTGATGCCGGTGGAATCGACGATGGCCGCTCGCCGGCGGTCCCGGCTGTAAGCTTCCAGCACGTCGATGAAGCGGGCCCCCGGGCTGCCCACCAGGCAGTGGTTGCCGAAGAACTTCAGCTCGGGCTGCTGGCGGGGATCGTCGGCGTCGTGCCAATCGCGAATGTGCACCATGCGGACGTTCTCGGCCTCGGCACAGGCCGAGACCGCGCGCACCAGCGGGCCGGTGGCCGGATCGGGGCCGACGATCCGCGTGGCTTCCTCCCAACCGATGTGCAGCTTGTTGGGCGGAGCCTCTCCCTCGCGCAGCGGCGCGATGAAGTCGTTCTGCAAACACTGGCAGAAGAGCAGCGACCGCGGGGCCGTCCGCGGCGGGGCCACGGCAACCGTTGAACTCGTGAGAGGCCAGGTGGTCGTTTCCGTCTCGGCCGCATGCTCGCCCGTGGCGGGCGATCGTGCTGGGCGGTCCACATCCGCACGACCTTCCGGCCGGCGGACCTCGTAATCCGGCCGCGAAGCTTCCAGCACGGCCGGACGAAAGGGAAACGATACGCTCGGCAGCGCTTCGAGCATTTGCTGGGCAGAGCCGATGCGCTGGCCGACTTCTTTGGCGGTGAGCCGCAGCAGGACCTCGACCAGGCGGTCGGAGACCTGCACGCCGGCCGTGGACGGGTGCGGCAGCGGCTGGTGGAGGACGTGCTCGAAGACCTCCATCACGCTGCGGCCTTCAAAGGGCAGCCTGCCGGTCAGCAAGAAATACGCCGTGGCCCCCAGCGAGAACAAGTCGCAGGCCGGCTCGACGTTGGCCGAGTCGCGGATTTGCTCGGGGCTGACGAACGCCGGCGTGCCGACGATCTCGTGCGTTTGGATGGCATCCTTGGGCTGCGACTCCTTGGCGATGCCCAGGTCGGCGATCTTGATGCGGCCGTCGGTGGAACGCAGCAGCAAGTTGGCCGGCTTGATATCGCGGTGAACGATGCCGCGGCGGTGCAGGGTCATCAGCGCCTGCCCCACGTCGCGCAGCACCGTGACGACTTCCTCTTCGGTGAGCGGGCCGACCGCGGCGACGATCCGATCGAGCCCCTTGCCGGGCACCCACTCCATCACCAGATAGGGAACGTCTTCCTCCGTGCCGAAGTCCAGCACGCGCAGCAAATTCGGGTCGTCGAACTCGGCGCACAGCCTGGCTTCGCGGCGAAAGCGGGCGATGCGTTCCCCCTCGGCCTGGCAGGCGAACAGGAACTTGACCGCGACGGGAATGTCCAATTCCATGTGCCAGCCGGCATACACCGTGCCCATGCCGCCTCGGCCGATTTCCTGCAGCAGCGCGATCTTCCCCACGCGCGGGTGGCCGCCGTGCCTCGTGAATCGCAGCAGAAGGGCATCGCTCATGATATGGACCTGCCAACGATCAGAGACGCAGCCGCCGAACGGCCAATCGGACGTGGCCAGCGAGCTGGTGGATTGCTACATCCCTTGAGCCTATGCCCTCGGTTGCCGGCGAACAAGTTGGCGGCTCGGCCGCGCTTGGCACGGCCGCGGGCGTCATGCGGTCACCCTGAGCGCAGCGAAGGGTCTCTGGAACTGCCGCGTGAGATTCTTCGCTGCGCTCAGAATGACAGGTGACCCCGGCAGATTGCCCAGCGCGCCTAGCAGGATTCGAACCTGCGACCCGCGGTTTAGGAAACCGCTGCTCTATCCCCTGAGCTACAGGCGCAAGACTCTCCAGGTTACCTGAAAAGAAGGGACAGACAAGCCAGCCAAGCAGTTCACAGGTTCTCCGCGTTTTCCACGCGCCAGTCGCCGCTGGGCCAAGTTAGCAGCCCCGGGGAAGAACTCGATTGCGGCGGGTTTGCGTTGCACGCGACGTCGTCGATCGCTCCACCTGGGCGCCGTTCTGCCGTATGATGAGGCGGAAATCACTCCACCAGCATGTATGACACCCTCATCATCGGCGCCGGCATGTCGGGCCTGGCCGCGGGCATCCGGCTGGCGTATTACGACCAGCGGGTGTGCATCCTCGAACGGCACACGACGATCGGCGGGCTGAACTCGTTCTATCGCCTGAACGGCCGCGACTTCGACGTGGGGCTGCACGCCGTCACCAACTTCTCGCCCAAGGGGGCCAAGCGCGGACCGCTGGCCCGGCTGCTGCGGCAGCTCCGGTTTCGCTGGGAGGAATTTGCCCTCTCGCCGCAGGTCGGCTCGGCGATCGCATTCCCCGGCGTGACGCTGGAGTTCGATAACGACTTCGGGCGCTTCGAGGCGGCGGTCGCCCGCGCGTTCCCGGGGCAGATCGACGGCTTTCGCCGGCTCGTAGGACAGATCGCCGACTACGAAGACCTGGAGTTGGAGTCGGCCGGCCGCTCGGCCCGCGAGGCGGTCGCCGGCTGCATCGCCGATCCGCTGCTGGCCGAAATGCTGCTGTGCCCGCTGATGTTCTACGGCAACGCCCGCGAGCACGACATGGAGTGGGGCCAGTTCAGCATCCTCTTCCGCAGCATCTACATGGAGGGGTTGGCCCGGCCGTGGGCCGGCATCCGATTGATCCTCAAGAACCTGGTCCGCAAATACAAGTCGCTCGGCGGCGAGCTGCGGCTGCGGTCGGGCGTGAGCCGGCTGGTGGTGGAGAACGACCAGGTGACGCAGGTCGTGCTCGACGATGGCACGGAGCTGGAAGCCCGCCGAGTGCTTTCCAGCGCCGGCTGGGTCGAGACGATGCGGCTGGCGGCGCCCGCGGTTGTTTGCGATCCGGCGAGCGGGGGGCGTAAGCCCCCTGATAACTCGGCGTACACATCACCCGCCGCGCTATCAGGGG
>JBGQHD010000191.1:0-7949 GCA_041497795.1 Planctomycetia bacterium | reverse complement strand
GCGACCGCGAGGTGGGCCTTGTGCCAGGCCGCGTCGGGCGCTGGAAGAGGCGGCGGGTCGCCGGCCGGCCGGCCGTCCCAAACGACGACCGTACCGCCACGCATGGCCGTGGTGCAGGCGGCCGCGAGCCGCTGGCCGTCGGAGAAAAACGCCACGCTCGTCGCTGGAGCGGCCTCGCTTTCCAGAACCAGCAATTCCTCGCCAGAATCCGCGTCGAGCAGCCGGACCGCGCCGTCGGCGCCCCCCACCGCGATCCGACGTTGGTCGGGCGAAAACCGCAGCGAAATCATAGCCCCAGTCGCGGAGGACCGGCGGCGAGTTTCCGTGCCCGTGCGGGCGTCGAGCCATAACACAGTGCCGTCGTCCCGGCCGACGACGAGCGTGTGCCCGTCCGGGGACAGATCGGCGGCCAAGGGGACCGACTGCGCCGCAGTCTCCCAGGCGACTCGGCCGTCCTCGATCCGTGCCAAGCGGCCCGCTTTGGAGGTCGGTCGCCTGAACCCGGGCTGACTTCCTGGGGCCCACGGAACCCCACCAGCCCACAGGCGCCCGTCCCCGGTCGCGACGAGGAACCGGACCGGTCCGTCCCAGGGCTGGACGTTTGTCGTCGCCTTCCCAGTGGCGCCGTTCCAGATTTGGACCGCGCCGGCCTCATCCGCGGAGGCGAGACGATCGCCCGACAAGAATGCGACCGCCGTAATCGGAGCGGCATGGCCGGACAGCAAATGGCGCACTTTGCCGGCGGCATCTAGCCAGACCACCGTGCCTGGTCCGATGTACGTGTGGCCGCTGTGCGCCGCCTGGCCGTCCGGCCGCAACGCGAAGGCGACCGAGTCCGAGATGATCATGTCGCTCTCCTTGGTCGCGGGCACGCGTGCGGCGGGCCAGGAGGCCGTTTCGGCAAGCGTCTCTGGATCGTGCCAATGCACCGCGCCTTGCCGGAATACGACAAGGCGCCCATCCGCGGCCAGGGCGAGACGTGTGCGATCGCTCGCGGCAAGCGACTTCTTGCCGGGGGCCGCGCCCAGTTCGAACGCGACGACCTCGCCACCGCGCGTGCCAGCGACTGCCCAGCGGCCCCCGCCACCGACCGCCAGCGCGACCACCTCGTCGCGAAAGCCACGATGCTCCACAATCAGACGGCCGTCCTTCCGCCAGACGCGGACGGTGCGGTCCTGGCCAGCGGTCACCAAGTACAGTCCATCCGGCGAAAACGCGAGGGCGTGCAGCCCGCCGGTTGGCGGCCGGAAGGTCGCTTCGACTCGGCCGGTGTCGGGGTTCCAAAGTTTGACTTCTCCGCCCGAGCCGTCGAAGGTGGGCCTACTGGCTCCGGCCACAAGCCGACCGTCTGGCGACCACGACACCGCTGCCACTAGCCCCTCGTGCCCCACCAGGGTACGCAGAAGCCGCTTGTCGGGCATCGCCCAGATCTTGATCGAGCCGTCCGTGCTGCACGAAGCCAGCCGCCGGCCATCGGGCGCCCAGGCCGTCTGCCAGACCATGTTGGTGTGGCCGACGCTCTCCGTGGGGTTCGTCTGGGCGATGGCCCGTGGTCCGGGTGGACCTTTTTCGTCCTCGGGCGCCCCGCCCAGCACGCCCGTCGAGGTGCCGGCCGCCACGTCCCACAGGCGAACGGAAAGATCCGCACTGGCGGAAGACAGGGTCTTGCCATCGGGACTGAACGTTACGCCGAACACCTGGGCGCGGTGGCCTTCAAGCTTCTTGCGAAAAGTCCCGTCGATGTTCCAGAGCTGGAGCTGTCCCAGATGGCCGGCGAGGGCAATCGTCTTGCCATCCGGCGAGATCGCCGCGGCGTTCACGGACCAGCGAAAAGCGGTGTCAGTGTCCCACTTCTTTCGGCCGGTAGCCACGTCCCAGGCGCTGGCCTTCCCATCGAAGCCGACAGTGATCGCAATCCGATCATCGGGGGAGATCGCGGCGCCGTTGACCATTTGGCCACTCTGCTGCCAACGCCGGCCGGGGGAGCGGGAGAGGCGATCGAGATACGACCACTCGAAGCCGCGAAGGTCCTGCTCTCCCGCCGCTGGCTTCTGCTGCTGGATAACTTCCGCCAGCACGTCCGCATGATTCTCGCGCCAGGCATTCATGGCGACTTGCTGGCGGGTGGCGTACAAGGCGTGCCGCGTTTCCGTCGCCTTCCCGTCGGCCCGCGTCTTTTCCTGTTCCGCTCGCGCCGCCTCGGCCTGGGCCAGCTTCTTTGCCTGCTCCTCCGCCTTCGCGCGCTCCTCCGCCTCGGTCCTCGCCCGGTCGGCTTCCCGCTCATTGCTTAGCGCAATCTGCCGTTGATGCTCCGCCTGGATCAGGCCCCACGTCGTACCGACAAACCCGCCGACGAGCACCAGCAGCACCAGGCCCGCCGCGATCACCGGACCGCGATTGCGGCGCATGAACTTCCTCAAGCGGTAGGCGACCGATGGTGGGCCCGCCTGCACGGGCTCGTCGGCCAGATAGCGCTGGATCTCCTGCCCGAGCTGGTTCGCCGTCTCGTACCGTCGCGACCGGTCCTTCTCTAGGCACTTCATCACGATCCAGTCCAAGTCGCCTTGCAAGAGCTTCGACAGCCTGCCTGGCTCTTCCCTACGGCTGGCCGCGATCGCCGGCAGCTCCGCAGAGCTGGAGACCCTCGTGCTGGGCTTGGGCGGCTCGACTTCGCGCACGATGCGCAGCATCTCTGCGAAGGCCGCACTCCGCAATTCCTGGCTGCTGAACGGCGGAGTGCCCGTCAGCAGCTCGTAGAGCATCACCCCCAGACTATAGATGTCAGCCCGGGTGTCGATGTCCAGGTTATTCACCTCGGCCTGCTCCGGGGCCATGTATTCCAGCGTGCCCACGATGCTGCCGACGGCGGTGCACATCGTCCGCTCGGTGAGTCGCTGGCTGGTGGCCTTGGCCACGCCGAAATCGATGATCTTGGGCACCCCTTGGCCATCGTAGAGGGCCACCAGCACGTTGGACGGCTTGAGATCGCGATGGATGATCCCCTTCTGATGCGCATGCTGCACCGCCTGGCATACGGGGATGAACAGCTCGAGCCGCTCGCGGGAAGTGAGATGCTCCTGGTCGCAGTACACCGTGATGGGGATTCCCTTGACGAGTTCCATCACGAAGTACGGCCGGCCGGTCTCGGTGGTGCCGCCATCCAGCACCTTGGCGATGTTGGGATGGTCCATCATCGCCAGCGCCTGCCGCTCTTGCTCGAAGCGGGCAATCACTTGAGCGGAATCCATGCCGGCCTTGATGATCTTGAGCGCCACCCGGCGGCGGACCGGCTCCTCTTGCTCGGCCAGCCAGACTTCTCCCATGCCCCCTGCGCCAAGCTGTTGCAGCAGTTTGTACGGACCGAGGCGAGTGCCGGCGCGTGTGGCGGTTGGCTGAGTGGGGGCCTGCTCTGTGGACTCCGCGCCGGAGCCGACCTTCCGCACGAGTTCGCTCGTGGGAGCCGCCTGGCCCGCCAATCGGGACTCGACCTCCTGCCGCAGCCGGGGATTGCCGGCGCAGGCCTCCGCCAGGTACGCCTCACGATCTTCCCGCGTTGGCAAGGCCAGCGCCGCCTCGACAATCGCTGCTACGCGTTGGGGATCGATGTCCACGAGGGCCTCGGCGGCGAAGAGAAAGAGACACAGAGAGAAGGTAACGCCATGACTTGTTGCTTGGATCGTACCGCGCGCCACTCCCGTGAGGAAACGACTCAGCGTTTTTCCAGGTGGAAAGACGGCCGACACCAGCCCAAGGCGCGGTCCGCTGCCTCTCTCGCGGAGCTGGATGCGCTGGACCTGCGGCAGGAGATACTCCGGCGGGCCACGACGGAATTGGCCAACGACTGGTACGAGAACCCGAAGCGAGGGCTGGGTCGGTTGCTGGAGTTACTCTTAGGGCGAATCGCGGGCGCCGCCGACCCCTAAGACCCAACGCAGTGGCCCATCAAACGTGGCAAGTCCCAAGACGCTGGCATAAAGCCATCGGGAAGGTCTGGCATTTTATCCTCGTGTGCCGCTTCGCACCTTGAACTGCCGATGGGTCACAAGCAGGTCCCGACAGCGCCGCATCACCCACGCGCTGGCCAGCGGCGAGACCACCAATACGGCCGCCAGGAGGTTCGCGGTCACGCCGGGCCGCATCTCGCAGGTCCGCCGCGAGTTGGACGAGTCTGGGCGTGCTACCAGGCCCAGGCGGTGGTCGGCTGAGGCGGAGACGACAGCCCAAATGCGACATGGATGTCGCATTTGAGCTGCTGGACCATCCTCGCACGTGTGAAGATGGGAAAGATCGCAAAGTTGGCGAATAGTCTGACTGGACCAGTGGGCCGCTGGGCCCGGCGGCGGACCCAGGGGTGCCCACCTTGGGCGCCACGGACGACAGGAAAGCCACTTTCTGGTCCTAGGATCGCGTCGGAGAGCCCCGCAGGTCTCCAGGGCCATCCCGGCGGCCCAGGGGCCGTTTGGGCTCTCTTGGCCCCTTTTTGTCGTGACTGCGGCCGGGAGGGCGTTGGTGATCTTTTTTAGCGGTCAGCCGATGAGCCTTGTTACCGCGGCCAAGAACGGACGGTGGCCCCACAACGGGAATCGGGCGATCCGCGCAGCCGTGAGGTTGGCTGGCCCCTGGGAACCTTCGATCGCGACGGTCCGAGAGCCGTCCCGGCTCCGGTGCAGGTGGCCAGGGATCGCCGTACATCTGTAGCCCGAGGGGCCTGGATACATGCCCCGGCCTCGGCTCCCAGCGTGGCCGCTGGCCCAGCAGTTGCTCAGCGGCCACCCCCCCGCCCGGGCGAGCAGTTCCCGTCGTTGCGGCCTGCGGCGGCCGCGTCTGTATCGCCCGAGCCGGTGGCTCGCAGGACACGAACTAGGCCACGTCGCCAAATTCCTAGCTAGCGCTAGGAAATTGCTCGGGCGCCGCGAGGCCACCCGTGAGGGCGCTGAGCCATGGGACCTGATGCGCTAGCTTGACCGGGCACCCACGCAGGCAGCGACAAGTGGCACGATGGCAAGCGAAATCATGCCAGAGTGACTGCGGGGCACCAGTGCTCTCCGCAGAGTGGTGGGCTGGGCACGTACTTGCAGAGCAGCCCTTCACCCGCACGACGAGGACAACGATGGCAAAGCGCCGCCGCCGCAAGATCAACAAGTCCCAGGCCATCCGCGACTACCTGGCCACGAATCCGTCGGCCACGCCAAGCGCCATCAAGGAAGCGTTGGCCGAGAAGGGGATCAAGGTCGGAGCCTCGCTGATCAGTCAGGTCAAATACAAGCCCGGTGTAACCAAGGGCAAGCGGAAGCGTCGCGCGATGGCGGGTCGGCCGGCCGGCCGGCGCGGGGAAGCCGTCGACATCGAGATGCTCGTGGCCGCCAAGGCGATCGCCGACAAACTGGGCGGCGTGGCTCGGGCCAAGGAGGCCCTGACGCTGCTGGAGAGGTTGCAATAGCCCAGCGAGGGACTATTGGCGGTGCGGCAGACCCGTGGCTCGCCGCAAGGAACCTACACCGTAGCGGGCTCGGATCTGGTCGGCTACAGCGTCCAGCCGCGACTGCGCCTGGCAAGGCTCGTCGACAAATAGCGCCCGCTGCACCGGGCCCACCTGCTGTAGGCCGCTGACCCCGATGCCGAGCAACCGGATCTTGAGCGGCCGCGCCGGCAGTCGGTGCGCGAGTAACTCGGCGGCGGCATCCCAAATCTCCTGGGTCACGTTGCTTGATGCCGGCAAAGTCCTCGCGCGCGTGATGGTGTGGAAGTCGTGATATCGCACCTTGATCTGCACGGCTCGCCCCTGGAGTCCGTGCCGCCGCAGCCGCCATGCCAACTGTTCGGTCAACTGCATGAGCCAGGCCCGCAGGATTTCGAGATCCTCAAGGTCATGGGCGAAAGTCGTCTCGTGCGAGATCGACTTGGCCTCCCGGTCCGGCACGACTCGGCGGTCATCCCGACCCTGCGCCAGTTGCCACAGGTGCTGACCATGTTGGCCGAAATGCTGCTGGAGAATCTCCAGCGGCAGTCGCCGCACCTCGCCGATCGTCCGGATGCCCAGCCGCTCAAACGCCCGGCCGGTCACACGACCAACGCCCCACAGCCGGCTCACGGGCAGCGGATCGAGGAATTCCTGAATCCGCGCTGGATCAACCACGACGAACCCGTCGGGTTTCTCCAGGTCGCTGGCGATCTTGGCCACGAACTTGTTGGGCGCCACGCCAACTGAGGCGGTCAACCGTAGGGTATCGCGGATCTCCTGCTTGATCCGCCGGCCGATCTCGACGGACGTGCCGAACAACGGCTCGCTGCCCGTGACGTCGAGAAACGCCTCATCCAGCGACAGCGGTTCGACCAGCGGCGTGTAGCGCTCGAAGATCGCCCGAATCTGGTCGGAAATCTGCGCGTAGTACGCCATCCGGGGCGGCAGGAAGATGGCGTGCGGGCAGAGACGCTTGGCCGTGGCGGCCGGCATCGCGCTATGGACGCCGAACTGGCGGACCACGTAGTTGGCCGCCATCACCACCCCTCGGCCCTCGGGAGTGCCGCCCACGATGACCGGCTTGCCGACCAACTCCGGCCGGTCACGCTCCTCGACCGAGGCGTAGAAGGCGTCCATGTCCACGTGCAGGATCATGGTTCGGCAGCCGCGAGAGGTTGGACGGAGAGTAGCCGGCGGGCAGCATCGCACATCCGGCCGCTGGTGGTAAGTTGCCGCCGGGGCCAAGCGGGGCCCTGGACGTGCCTGCCAGCGGACATGTTATCCTGTCGGAATTGGCGTTCACCCACAGCAAGGAATTGCCCACCACGTCTGTTTGCCGCCATGACGACCAAGGATTCTTTTCCGCCGTATTCCACCATCAATGCCAAGTTGGCCGAGATCGTCGCCCAGGTCAGCGCACCTCCGTCCTGGTACGAGTCGTGGCGAAGCCTGGGGCCAAAGGCCGCCGGCGAGGACCGGCTGGCCGTCTACCAGGCGATCCGCGACGCCGGATCGCTGCCGCGCGAGGCAGGCTTCTATCTGGTCGCCTGGCAGACCGACATGCTGACGAGTGAGGCTGCGGAAGAGGAGCTGCAGGATCTCGACGAGCAACTCGATGCCATCCGAAAGGCGCACGGCGTGGAGGAACTCGAGAGATGGCCGGTGGGTCAGGAGCCTGATGACTACCGGGAGCTCTACCGCCAATACGTGGCTGCCTATGACGATCTGTTCGTACGTGAGCTGAAACAGCACGGGGAGCACGAAGTGGTCCGGTTGTTTCGCGCCGATCGTGCCGAATTCGACCGCCTCCAAGAGGCCGGGCGGGCCTTCTTCCACGGATCGGCCGATACGGGCGGCGACGAGTTACCGGACTGGCTGAAGGTCCTCATCGATCTCGTGGCCGACTGCATCGAGGTCGAGAGCCCAGCGGGGCCGCTGGGGGTCCGGTGGGGCCAAGACGAGGACGCCTGGGAGGTGACGATCTATCCCACGCCGGTCGAGCTGGTCGGCGGAGCCGTGGATGGTGAGGTGGTCGCTCCAGGTTTCGCGATCGACCTGGAGCGGCTGCACACGGCGTTCACGCGGCTCGATGCCTTTGGCTGGAACGCCCTGGGCCTTGGGCAAGACGGCCCCTGCATTGAACTGGAAGGCGACTTCCTGGCCCACCAGTTGTTCCTTCGCGTCCTGGCCCAGGCTCCGCAGGACGAGGGGCCGGGGGCGAAGCTCACCGTGTGACGGCGGTGGTGCGATCCCCAAACGGGCCCGCAAACGCGGCCGTCGCACCAGCAATTTTCCGCCTAGGCGGAAAATTGTTGGAGGCCTGATTGAGGCGGGGGTTCGCACGCTTAAATGCCGGCGACGTTGGTGTGACGGCAGAATTCCTGGTCTACTCGGCCGCCGAGCGGCGGCGAGGCCGCTGGCTCGCATCGTGGCATGCGGTCATGCCGGGCCGCGTCGAGGCTGCACGTTGGTTCCCGCCTGCCAATGG
>JBGQHD010000190.1:0-7971 GCA_041497795.1 Planctomycetia bacterium | reverse complement strand
GGTCGCCTCGGCGGGCGTCGATCAGGTGGCCTTCGGCCGCGAGGGCGATTACAACCTGGCTCGCGTCAACGTCGGCACGCACCCCACGGCCCTGGCGACGGGCCGCGACCCGCGGCTGGTCTACGTGGCCAATACCTTTGGCGATTCGGTGAGCATCGTGGACCTCGACACGTTCGAGACTCGCCGCGAAATCTCGCTCGGCCCGGAGCGGCCGCTCACGCAGGCCGAGCAAGGCGAGCTGCTCTTTCACAACGGCCGCCTGTCGCTCGACGGCTGGATGAGCTGCCATAGTTGTCATACCGACGGGCACTCGAACGGCCTGTTGAACGATAACCTCGGCGACGGCTCGTTCGGCGCGGCCAAGCGCGTGATCTCGCTTTTGGGCGTGGCCGACACCGGACCCTGGGCTTGGAATGGCGGCATGACGAGCCTGGAAGATCAGGTCCGCAAATCGGTCCGCACGACCATGCAGGGGCAAGAGCCGCGCGACAAGGACGTGCAAGCCATCACCGCTTACCTGAAGACGCTGGGGCCGGCGCCGCCGCTGGCGAAGTTCCGCGACATCGCGGCGGTGACCATCGAGCGCGGCCGCGGGATATTCCGCCGCGAGGACTGCGCGGGCTGCCACCAGCCGCCAACCTACTCGTCCATGGGCGCCTTTGACGTCGGTCTGCCCGACAAGCTCGGCAACCGCAAGTTCAATCCGCCGTCGCTGCGGGGCGTGAGCCAGCGCGGGCCCTACTTCCACGACAACCGGGCCGCCACGCTGGAAGAAGTCGTCGGCAAGCACCAGCACCAATTGTCGCGAGAGCTGAGTGCACAAGAGCTGCGCGATCTGGTGGCTTTCTTGCAATCTCTTTAAGCAGGCAAGTCGGCCTGACGCCGACTGTCAGCACGGGCGGGCGGCCCAAGTACCGCGGCAGACCGGAACTGCTTTCCTGGGCGAAACGTGCGAGGCGCGGGCACGTAAGTTGCTCGTCTTACGGAGGTCGCGGACTTCCCAAGACGGAGCTTATGCGGAGAATGGTGCGGGACGCCCATCGAGGCGCGAAGGCTCACACGGCTCTTCGGTTCGTCGAACATCGAATACAGGCACGGATGCTGAGCAGGTCGTAACGGTTGCCGAGAAAATCCCAATGTCCCAAGCGGCGGTCAATAACGTGACGATCCCCGGTCGGGAGAACGATCCCGATCCGCTGGAGACGGCCGAGTGGCTCGAGGGCATGCGCTACGTGCTCTCGGCCAAGGGGGCCGAGCGGGTGAGCTACTTGCTCTCGGTGCTGGAAGAGGAAGCCTACCGTCAAGGCGTCGAGATTCCCTTCAGCGCCAATACCCCGTACATCAACACCATTCCGGCCGACAAGCAGCCGGTCTACCCGGGCAACCGCGACATCGAGCGGCGGCTCAAGAGCATCATCCGCTGGAACGCCATGGCGATGGTCGTGCGGGCCAACCGCCTCAACGAGGGGATCGGCGGCCACATCAGCACCTATGCCTCGGCGGCCACGCTGTACGAGGTGGCCTTCATCCACTTCTTCCGCGGCCGCGGCGACAACTACTCCGGCGACCAGGTGTATTTCCAAGGCCACGCTTCACCCGGCATCTACGCGCGGGCATTCCTCGAAGGCCGGATTACCCAGGAGCAGCTCGAGAACTTTCGTCAAGAGTTGGTCGGCGGCAGTAGAACGGAATTCATTCCGTTCAAGGGTGACGGTCAAGACGGGGTGGCACGCTCTGAGCATGGACGTGAAGGGCGTGAAGCGACCGCCGACCACGCCCATCGCATCCATGCTCTGAGCGTGCCACCCACGGGGACCGAACGGAATGAATTCCGTTCCACGGCGGGCCTCTCCAGCTATCCCCATCCGTGGCTGATGCCCGGCTTCTGGGAGTTCCCCACGGTCTCGATGGGACTGGCGCCGATCATGGCGATCTATCAGGCCCGATTCAACATGTACCTCACGGACCGGGGCATCAAGGACACCTCGAAGCAGCACGTCTGGGCGTTCCTCGGCGACGGCGAATGCGACGAGCCGGAGTCGCTGGGGGCCATCACGCTGGCCTCGCGCGAGCAGCTCGACAACCTGATCTTCGTCGTCAACTGCAACCTGCAGCGGCTCGACGGCCCGGTGCGCGGCAACGGCAAGATCATCCAAGAACTCGAGGCCCTCTTTCGCGGCGCCGGCTGGAACGTCATCAAAGTCATCTGGGGCGAAGACTGGGACCCGCTGTTGGCAGCCGACAAGCAGGGCATTCTTGTCCGGCGCATGGGCGAAGCGGTGGACGGCGAATACCAAAAGTACGTCGTCAGCCCCGGTGCCTACATCCGCGAGCATTTCTTCGGCAAGTATCCCGAGCTGCTGGAGATGGTCAGCCGCCTTTCGGACGAGAAGCTGCAAAAGCTCGGCCGCGGCGGGCACGACCCCGAGAAGGTCTTCGCCGCCTACGAGGCCGCCCGCAAGAGCGACCGCCCCACGGTCATCCTCGCCAAGACCATCAAGGGCTACGGCCTGGGCGAGGCGGGCGAGGGCCGCAACATCACCCATCAGCAGAAGAAGCTCAACGAGGACGAGCTGCGCGAGTTCCGCACCCGCTTCGGCATCCCCATCAACGACGACGACGTCGCCAAGGCCCCCTTCTACAAGCCGCCCGACGACAGCCCGGAGATGAAGTACCTCCGCGACCGCCGGGCCAAGCTCGGCGGCTGCCTGCCGTCGCGGCCCACGGCGCCCGTCCGGACCGAGGTGCCCAAGCTGGAAGAATACCTCGACGACTCGACGCTCACCGGTAGCGACGGCAAGGAGTGGTCCACCACGCAGGGCTTCGTCCGCATCTTCAGCAAGCTGCTGCGTGACAAGCGGATCGGCAAGCTGCTGGTGCCGATCGTGCCGGACGAATCGCGCACCTTCGGCATGGAAGGGCTGTTCCGGCAAATCGGCATCTACGCGCACGCCGGGCAGCTCTATGACCCGGTCGATTCGCACCTGCTGGCCTACTACAAGGAAGCCAAGGACGGGCAGTTGCTCGAAGAGGGGATCACCGAGGCCGGCTCGATGTGCTCGTTCATCGCCGCCGGCACGGCCTATGCCACGCATGGCATCAACATGATGCCGTTCTACATCTATTACTCGATGTTCGGCTTCCAGCGGATCGGCGACCTGATCTGGGCCGCCAGCGACAACCGCGCCAAGGGATTCCTGCTGGGCGCCACGGCCGGCCGCACCACGCTGGCCGGCGAAGGGCTGCAACATCAAGACGGCCACAGCCTGCTGACCGCTTCGGCCTATCCCACCGTCCGGTCGTACGACCCGGCCTTTGCCTACGAGACGACGACCATCATCTTCGACGGCCTGCGGCGGATGTACGAGGAAGGGGAAGACGCCCTCTATTACCTCACGCTCACCAACGAGCCGTATGCCCAGCCGGCGATGCCGCCAGACGCGGCCGAGGGCATCGTGCGCGGGATGTACAAGTTCGCACCGGCAGAGTCCGTAGGACGGATTTCCAATCCGTCCGCCGACGACGCAGAGCGTCACCCTGAGCGCAGCGAAGGGTCTCGGACGCCGCCGCCGGAGGCCGCTCAGAATGACAGCCCCCGCGTGCAGCTCTTCGGCAGCGGCGCCATCCTCCGGCAGGTGATTGAGGCCCAGCGGCTGCTGGCCGAGCGGTTCGGCGTGGCGGCCGACGTGTGGAGCGTGACCAGCTACAGCCAGCTCCGCCGCGATGCCTTGGAGTGCCAGCGCTGGAACATGCTCCACCCCGACCAGCCGCCCCGGCGCGGCCACGTCGAGCAGATGCTCGAAGGGGTCGAAGGCCCCTTCATCGCCGCCAGCGACTACGTCCGCAGCCTGCCGGAGCTGATCCAGCGCTGGGTGCCCGGCGGACTTTTCGCGCTAGGCACCGACGGCTTCGGCCGCAGCGACACGCGCGAGCGGCTGCGGCGGTTCTTCGAGGTCGATGCCCAGTCGATCGCCATCGCCGCCCTGCACCAGCTCGCCCAGCGCGGTAAGATCGACGGCGCCCGCGTCGTCAACGCGATCCGCGAGCTGGACGTCGATCCGGACAAGGTGAACCCGATGACGGCTTAAAGAGCTGAACGCGAGATCCCCCCAAGCACCCCGGCTGCTCCGCAGCAGCCGGGGTGCTGACGCCGGGTGCTGACGACGTTGTCGGGTGCGCTGAGGCGGGGTAACCTTGGTGGATCGGAGGAGCCCAAACCATGCAAGAGACCTTCGTTGACACGCCGCTACCCGCCGCGCCTTACCTCGGCGACACGGTTCCGCCGCTGGAAAACGGCGATCGCCTGACGCGCCCCGAATTCGAGCGGCGGTACGATGCCATGCCACATCTCAAGAAGGCCGAACTGATTGAAGGAGTGGTTCACATGGCAGCCGCTGCACGTCTCAAGAGGCATGGGGGACCGCAACGTGATCTCATCACTTGGTTGGGTGTCTACTCCGCGGCGACGCTCGGTGTCGACGGTGCCGATAACACCAGCGATCGACTCGACCTGGACAACGAGCCGCAACCCGATGGGCTGCTCTATATCGAACCCGAGTGCGGCGGCCAGGCCACGATTAGCGAAGACGACTATCTCGAAGGCGCCCCCGAGTTGATCGGCGAGGTCGCGGCCAGCAGCGCCAGCTACGATTTGGGGCCGAAGCTGAACGCTTACCGCCGCAACGGCGTCAAGGAGTACGTCGTGTGGCGCGTGCTGGACAAAGAGATCGACTGGTTCGTGCTCCGCGAGGGTCGCTATCAGCGGCAACCCCTTGGCGACGACGGCATCTATCGCAGCGAGGTCTTCCCCGGGCTGTGGCTGGATAAGGCCGCGATGCTCCGCCGCGACTTGGCTCAAGTGCTCAAAGTCTTGCAACAAGGGTTGGTCAGCGAAGAACACGAGCAGTTCGTAGCCCGATTGGCCAGCGCCAAGGTCCGCAAGTTCGGCTAAGCATCGCCGTCGTATCGTCGCGCCCTTGATGGCCGCAGCCTGAAGCCCGACGCCTGTAGCCTTACGGCATGATCCTCCTCATCGACAACTACGACTCCTTCACCTACAACCTCGTGCAGCGGTTGGGGGAGATCGACTCCACGCTCGATCTCCAGGTCCGCCGCAACGACCAGATCACGCTCGATGAGATCGCCGCCCTGCGGCCCGAGCGGCTGCTCATCTCGCCGGGGCCGTGCACGCCCAGCGAGGCGGGCGTGTCGGTGGAGTGCATTCGCCGCTTCGCCGGGCAGTTCCCCATTCTCGGCGTCTGCCTGGGCCATCAGAGCATCGGCCACGCCTACGGCGGCCGCATCGTGCGCGCCCCCCGGCTGATGCACGGCAAGACCGACATGATCCACCACGACGACCGCGGGCTCTTCGCCGGGCTGGAGAACCCCTTCCAGGCCACTCGCTATCACAGCCTGGTGATCGAGCCGGGCACCCTCAGCGACGAGTTCGAAGTCTCCGCCTGGTCCGACCTGCCTGACGGCCGCCGCGAAATCATGGGCGTGCGGCACAAAAGGCACCCTCTCGAGGGCGTGCAATTCCACCCCGAGAGCTTCCTGACGCTGTGCGGCGTGGAAATCCTCAAGCGATTTCTGACCCTGTAGCAGGCACACTCCGGCGCCGTAGCCTGACTCTCCGAGTCGGGCGCCCGACTCGGAGAGTCAGGCTACGAAGGGCACCGCCTCCGCGTCATTCGCTGCCCTTGCCCATCAAGCGCTCCCGCAATTCGGCGATGCGCCGTTCCAGGCCCACGGGATAGGGCGGTGGACCGTCGAGCGCCGTCACGTCCGCCGCCTTTGCTTGGCGGACGCCGATAGGCTCGGTTATACTGGCGCAGCCGACACGCTCGCGAGCGATGTGTCGCCCCGCTGGCGGCTGAGTGAGCCGCCGCTTCGGCCCGCCCTTGTGCACCCAGCCGTTGGAATCCCACTCCGGAGAGACGATGATGACCAGCCCCGCCAGCGCCTCACCCACTCCCCCCTCGCGCCGTGAGTTCCTGAAGACCTCGACCGCCGTCATGGCCGGCGGCGCGCTCGCCGGGCTGGTTCTGCCGAGCCACGTCCACGCCGCCGGCGGCGACACGCTGAAGATCGGCCTGGTCGGCTGCGGCGGGCGCGGGCTGGGCGCCGCTCAGGACGCCCTGCAAGCCGATTCCAACTGCAAGCTCACCGCGCTGGGCGACACGTTTCCCGATAAGATCGAGCGGGGTATCGGGCAGCTTTCCAAGCTCCGCGACAAGTTCGCGGTCGAGAAGGACCATTGCTTCGTCGGCTTCGACGCCTACAAGCAAGTGATCGACAGCGGCGTGGATGTCGTCGTGCTCGCCACGCCGCCGCACTTCCGGCCGGCCCAGCTCCGCTACGCCATCGAGAAGGGCAAGCACGTCTTCTGCGAAAAGCCGGTGGCCGTCGATGCCCCGGGCATCCGCTCCGTGCTGGAGACGGTCAAGCTGGCCGAAGAGAAGAAGCTGTCGCTCGTCTCCGGGCTCTGCTGGCGGTATCACGCTGGCGTGCGCGAGACGATGAAGCGGGTGATGGACGGCGCCATCGGCGAGATCGTGACCATTCAGGAGAACTACAACACCAACGGCATGATGGATGGCTGGTACCGTGGCAACAATCCCAAGTGGAGCCCGATGGAGTACCAGATCCGCAACTGGCTCTACTACACGTGGCTGTCCGGCGATCACAACGTCGAGCAGCACGTGCACAGCCTCGACAAGGCCAGCTGGCTGATGCACGAGGAGCCGCCGCTGCAGGCCACCGGCCTCGGTGGCCGGCAGGTGCGCACCGATCCGAAGTTCGGCCAGGTCTTCGATCACCATGCCGTGTGCTACGAATACAAGAACGGCGTCCGCCTGTTCGCCTTCTGCCGCCAGCAGGATGGCACGTCGCAGGAAACCGAAGACTATTTCTTCGGCACCCAGGGCACCTGCCAGGTGCTGCAGCACAAGATTTTCGACCGCCAGGGCAACGTCACGTGGCAATTCCGCGGCAAGAGCAAGAACATGTACCAGGTGGAGCACGACGAGCTGTTCGCCAGCATCCGCGCCGGCAAGCCGATCAACAACGGCCTCTACATGTCCCGCAGCAGCATGCTGGCCATCCTCGGCCGCATGTCCACCTACACCGGCCAGACGATCGCCTGGGACAAGGCGATGGACAGCAAGGAAGACCTGACACCGCCCAAGTACGAACTCGGCGAGGCGCCGGCCAGTAAGGTGGCCATGCCGGGTATCACGGAGTTCGTGTAGACCGGATCCCAGGGCTACTCTGCGCTTCGCCCTGCGGAGCCGAACCGACCCAACCACGGCCGACGCCCGCGGCCCTGGCCACCAGCACGCTGCGGTGACAACGCGCCAAACGTAAGGTGATCCACAGATTTCACCGATTTCACAGATGTTTCAATCTGTGCAATCGGTGAAATCTGTGGATAACCTTCTTGGAGCACCGACCGTCTCGTCACTTTGTTGCGTGGCCGCTTCGGCAGCCAACGTGTCATGATCAAAACCACCGTCGTCGGCAGTTATCCCGTGCCCGCGTGGCTGCGGGTGTATGGCACGCGGGAGAGCCTCCGCGATGCCATGCTGGTGGTGCTCAAGACTCAGGAGCTGGCCGGCATCGACGTCGTGGCCGACGGCGAGCTGTACCGCTGGGACGTCAACCATCCCGAGACCAACGGGATGATCGACTACTTCGTGCGTCCGCTCGAAGGCACCGAGGTCGAGCTGACCTTCGCCCAGCTTCAGACTTGGCGTGCCCGGCCGGAGAACGCCTACCGCCCGGCGCCGGCGGCCGTGGTCACCGGGCCGATCGGGCCGGGCCGGCTGAACCTGCGGCGCAATTACGAGCTGTTCCGCGACCTGACGCCGCTGCCCAAGAAGTTCACGGTCACCAGCCCGTATATGCTGGCCAAGGTGATCGCCGACGAGCACTACCAGAACCTCGAGCGGCTGGTCATGGCCCTGGCCGACG
>JBGQHD010000189.1:0-7981 GCA_041497795.1 Planctomycetia bacterium | reverse complement strand
CACAGGTCGATAGGAGAACGAACCGTCAGCGTTGAACGCAAACGTCTCGGCGTGCGCGGCTGGCGTGATCAGCTCGGCCGTCAGTGGGTGCTGGTCGGCATCGCCGTCGTTCTGTAACACACCGGGTGCCGCGACGCGGAGGGTTGATCCTTGAAGCGTGCTGTAGAGATCTTGGATGGCCACCGGCTTGCAATTCCAAGCTTCGCCCTCGACCGAAAAGCGATAGGGATTTCTGGAGCGGTCGTTGCTTGCGATGCAGACCTGTCCCGAGAATTTGCGCGGAAAGCTCGCATCAAACTGCAGCGTGAAGGGCGCCGACTCGCTCGGGGCGACACGCTGCGGCAGCTCGCCCACGATGCTGAAGCCCGTCGGAAGGACGAGCGACTTGCGGTCCAACCGAAGGTCTCCCTCGCCCTGGTTTTGGATCGTAAACGTGTACGACACCGGGTTACCGACGCGGGCATACCCCAGGTTAATCGGCTCTTTCCGATTGATCACCTCGGTGGAGTAGACATCCATCACTGCGATCGCCGGCGGCGGGCCGGGCGTCAGCCATTGCCAGACCACCACGACAACCGCCGACAGCGTGGTTGCGGCAAAGAGTCCGCTGAGGCTGAATTGCCACCAGCGCAGGGCGGGTGATCGGCGATTGCTGGAACTCTCCATCGGCACCAGTGTATCTGACGGCGTTTGCCGAGACCACTTGTCAGGTGTTGAGAGGACGCTTGCATCCTGCCGCCGAGTGGGTACGCTCTAAGGTAAGGCAGCACCCGCAGATCGGCTGGTCACCGCACAAGCCGACGGTCCCGAGAGGACTCGGACCGTGCCCGCCTGGACACCTTCATCCCCCCCACTCCTTCCGAGGCAGCCATGAGCGAAACCACCGGCACTTCTCGTCGCGATTTTCTCAAGCACACCGGGGCCGCCGCGGCCGCCACGGGCCTGTTGGCCGGCGCCGCGATTCCGCACGTGCACGCGGCGGAGAGCCATACGATTCAGATCGCCCTGATCGGTTGCGGCGGGCGCGGCGGCGGTGCCGCGAAGGATGCCCTGCAGCCCAAGAACGGGCCGATGAAGCTCGTGGCCATGGCCGACGTGTTCGAGAACCGCCTGAGCGGCGCCTACGGCAGCCTGATCAAGGAACGGCCCGAGCAGGTCGATGTGCCCAAGGACCGCCAGTTCATCGGCTTCGACGGCTACAAGAAGGCCATCGACTGCCTGAAGCCGGGCGACGTGGCGATCATGGCCACGCCGCCGGCCTTCCGCTGGGTGCAATTCACCTACGCCATCCAGAAGGGCGTGAACGTCTTCATGGAGAAGCCGATCACGGTCGATGGCCCCAGCACCCGCCGCATGCTCAAGCTGGGCGAAGAGGCCAAGAAGAAGAACTTGAAGGTCGGCGTGGGTCTCATGTGCCGCCACTGCGAGGTCCGCGGCGAGCTGTTCAAGCGGATCAAGGACGGGATGATGGGCGACATCATCACCATGCGGGCCTACCGGCTGCACGGGCCGATCGCTTCGTTCGAGTCGGGGCCGAAGCCCGACGGCATCAGCGAGCTCTTGTACCAGATTCAGCGGTTCCACAGCTTCCTCTGGGCCAGCGGCGGCTGCTACAGCGACTACTACATCCACAACATCGACGAGTGCTGCTGGATGAAGGACGCCTGGCCGGTGCAGGCCGAGGCGGTGGGCGGACGGCACTACCGCGGCGACAAGATCGACCAGAACTTCGACAACTACTCGGTGGAGTACACCTTCGGCGACGGCACGAAGCTGTTCCTGGAAGGCCGCTGCATCGCCGGCTGCCACGACGACCACTCCAGCTTCGCCCACGGCAGCAAGGGGTCGGCGATCATTTCCCATGCAGGCCACATGCCGAGCAAAGCCCGCATCTTCAAGACGCAGCGGATCGATATCGACAACACGGACGACATCGTCTGGCAGGGGCCGCCGCCGAAGACCGAGCCGAACCCGTATCTGCTGGAATGGAACGACCTCATCCACGCCATTCGCAACGACAAGCCGTACAACGAAGTCGAGCGCGGGGCCAAGGCCAGCCTGGTGACCGCCATGGGTCGCATGGCGGCCCACACCGGGCAGGTCATCACCTACGACCAGATCCTCAAGTGCGAGCACGAGTTCGCGCCGCAGGTCGATCAGCTCACGATGAGCTCGCCCGCCCCGCTGCAACTGGGCAAGAACGGCAAGTACCCAGTGCCGATGCCGGGGCTGGTCAAGGACCGCGAATACCTGGCGTAACGTGGGGCGCGTTTCCAACGTGCCCTGAGCGCAATCCTATGAGGGGCCGGCGGCCATCAGAGGTCGCCGGCCCATTTCATGCGCTGACTTTTCCCGACCGCACGGAGACAGCCTATCCGCGCACGTATCACGCCGCGATACGCGTTTATCGCGCGCTGTGCAGCGTCAATAAGCCATGCGACCGCTATCCTGAGCTGACGTGATGGCGGAATTGCTTGAGCAGTCAATCCTTGCGTCGGGCCACGGTTTCCAAGAACTGCCCGTATACGTTGCGGCGCGCGACATATACGGAACGTTTCGGCGAGTAAGGGGCGCGGCTGGACAGCTCCGAAGTCGATTGGCGCACCCGCCGCGGGCTGCGGAGAGCACTTCTGTGACCGGTCGCCGAGCGTGAGGATCATCCAGGCGACTCTTTCGCTCGTCGTGCAGACTTGGCGCATATTGCCTATTTTTCTTCCTGAGGCATCCGCAGCGTCGGCTGATTGGCGTGCCGCTTCCACGGAATCACCAAACGGCCGCCACAGCCGGGGGCCAAGCGCACGTCGAAACTGCGGGCGTCGAGCTTGGTCGTCTTCCCGCCGTCGTTGACCGCCAGCAGTTGATGCTCGCCGTAGGCACCGCCTTGGACGGTGACGCGCCGCTCCTCGGTCTGGCTCAGGTTGACCAGCCAGAGGGTCAGCGAGTCGGCGGAGAAGGTCTCGACGAGTGCCGCCACGTTCTCGGGCATGCCGGGCCGGCGGTGCAGCGGATCGAAGTAGCGCACGCCGGCGTGCAGCGGCGCTCCTTGGTGGCCGGGGTGGATGCCGCCGAGCATCAGGCGGACCAGCGACTCCACGCTGCACGGGTTGAGGTGCAGCGGGTCATCGGCCAAGCGCGTGTCGGGCGTGGTTGTGTCGGCCCGGATGAGGGCCACCCGCTGGCGGATGCGCTCAAAATCGCCGCGCAGTGCTTGGGCGGGGAAGTCCGGCCGCTTGCCCGCCAGGTAGTCGAACCAGGCCACGTCTTGGGCGTAGCGACCCGCGTCGCGGTAGGGGGTGTGCTGCTGGGCGTCAGGTTGCGGCGGCGACAGCCGGTTCCGGTCGTCTGGCCGCAGGGAGAGATAGTACAGCTCGGCCGCGTTGTAGTCGTAGCGCGCCGGCACGTACTGGTACCAGCCCTGGGGGCCGTACATCCGCGGATACATCTTCTGGCCGCCCATCTCCTTGCCCGCCGCGTTCACCTTGTCGATCTGCTTCCGCCACGGATCGAGCCAACGGTCGTCGCCGGTCAGCAGGTAGGCGTTCGAGAAGCCGGTGAAGCCCAGGTGATGGACGTTGCGATGGGCCAGCGTCTTGTCCTGCGGCACTTCGACGGAGAACGCCCAGCCGTAGACGCCGGAGTACCATTGGCCGTTTGGGCCGCCGATCTTGCCATCCAGGCCGATCTTCGTGGGGATGAGATAGCCGTTGTCGATCATCCGCTGCCGCCAGGCATCGACGTACTCCAGCAGCCAGCGGCGATAGCGCTCCTCGCCGGTCAGAGCGTACGCATTCAGGGCCAGTGACGTCGCCAGCAGGTTCAGCGGGTGATCGCCGACGATGTCCGTGTAGTCCTTGAAGTGGGCCAGCATCTCGTCGTAGCTCCGCTCGCCGTGGCCGAGGCGGAAGCGGCCGTCGATCTCGATCGGGTCGCCGGCCCAATCGACCGCCGTGGCCGGGCGCAGGAGCGGGCCGCGGCTGCCGTTGAACATGCTGCGGATGATGCGGTGCTTCGGGTCATAGTTGCCCAGCGGCTTGTCGTTGACGTAGAAATCGGCGTAACGGCGGACGCGTTGCCCTAATGCGCGGTGCCCTGGATCGCAGAGCCCCAGCAGGTTGAAGACGGTCAGCCCTTCGCCGTTGTGCAGCCAATCGAACATCACGGGGAACTCCTGGTAGTACATGCCGTCGCGGCCGAAGGGCACGTCTTTCGTCTTGGCCAGCGTGTATTGCCGCAGGTGGCCTTCCCAGGCCTTGTGGATGAGGGTGAGGACGTCGTCCGAGCCGCCCAGCGCGTGGAGCAGCGGCCAGTCGTTGAGGTTCTCGATGGCGTCGTCCGGGCCGTCGTCGCCGCCCCAGCGCTCGACGCAGAGCAGGAAGCCCCGCTCGTCGAAGTACTTCTCATAGAACTCCCGGCAAGCGGCGGCATTGGCCCGCAGCAGCTCGCGCTCGAGCAGTGCCCACTCGGGCGGCGCTTGCGGCGTGATGAGTTGGACGGTGACGCCGGCGGTGGCTGCCCTCGGGACGGGGGTGATGCAAGCCAGACCGGCGAGGCAGCAAATCCAAGTGGCATGTCGCATGGCAGAGCGCCCCGTGAGTAGGAACGGGATGGCCGCAGCGGCTGGGGGGGCCACGGCAGATGGTGGGCACGACCCTAGCATCGTGGCCGGAGCTGCGCGTCGGTGCAAGCGCTTTGCGGGGAGAAGGTTGCGGGTTTTCCTGTGCAAAGCCATCCGGGGAGCGGCCTTTCCGCTTTGGGGGCCGCACCCTACAATTCGTCCACCCAAGCACTCTAGCCGAGCACACTAACCCGACGCGCAAGCGAGGGAGAAGCTGATGGCGGCTCGGGCCAAGGGCACCTCTCCCTCGCTTGCGCGTCGGGTTAGTGTGGGTCAGTGAGACGATAACGCCTCGACATTCGCCGCGTGAAACAGCAAATCCTCTCGCACACCTACGACAACGGTCTGGTGCTCGTCGCCGAGCCGATGGCATCGGTCGAGTCAGCGGCGTTTTCGTTCCTGCTCCCCTGCGGTAGTGCCTACGACCCGCCCGGCTTGGCAGGGTTGAGCACGCTGACCACCGAGCTGATGCTCCGCGGCTGCGGCCCGCGCGACAGCCGGCAGTTCGTGGACGACCTGGATAACCTGGGCGTGGAGCGCGGCGACGGCGTCTCGCCGGTGCACGCCAGCTATGGCGGGGCGACGCTGTCCGACAACCTCTTCGCCGCGCTGGAGATTTATGCCGACCTGCTCCGCCGGCCGCACTTGCCGCCGGACAAGCTCGAAGCCTGCCGCCAGGGCGTGCTGCAAGAAGTCTTCGCCGTCGAGGACGACCCCAGCCAAAAGGCAATGCAAGAGCTACGGCGGCACCATTTCCCCGCACCCTACGGGCTGCCGAGCCACGGCGACGAGCCGGGCCTGGAGGCCGCGGCCATCGACGACGTGGCCGCGTGTTACCAGCGGCTCTATCGTCCGGAGGGCGCGATCCTCGGCGTGGCCGGGCGGGTGGATTGGGCGGCCCTGCGCGATCAGGTCGGCGAGCTGTTGGGGGACTGGCCCAGACGGCAGGTGGCAGATCCGGCGCGTATGAACGGCGGACAGCGCCGGCTGCATATCGAACACGAGTCGCAACAAACGCAGATCGGCATTGCGTTCGCCTCCGTGCCATACCGCCACGAGGAGTACTTCGCGGCCTACGCCGGGATTTGGGCGCTGGGCGGCGGCGGCTTCAGCACGCGGTTCTTTCTCGAAGTCCGGGAGAAGCGCGGCCTGTGCTATTCGGTGTCGGCCTTCCCCTACAACGTCACCCGCGACGTGGCCAGCGTGCTGTGCTACGCCGGCACCACGGCGCAGCGCGCTCAAGAAACGCTCGACGTGATGCTGGCTGAGCTGCGGCGGCTGCCGCAAGGGATTTCGCAAACCGAGCTCGATCTGCTGAAGGCGCGCGTCAAAAGCTCGCTCATCATGCAGCAAGAGTCCAGCTCGTCCCGCAGCGCCTCGATCGCCCGCGACTGGTATCACCTGGGCCGCGTGCGCACGCTGGACGAGTTGAGCGCGATCGTCGATGGCCTGACGGTGGAGCGGATCAACCGCTACCTGGCCGCCTACCCGCCGCGGGATTTGACGGTCGTGACGCTCGGGCCGGAGGCGTTGCGGGTGAATGGTGCAGTCAGTGGTCAGTAGTCAGGACCGTGGGGGCTGGGGCGGCTGCCGACGAAATGAGTGGTGACGACAGCGTCAACACGAGGCTAGCGATGTTCCGCTTCTCCATCCGCGACTTGCTATGGTTGACCCTGGTGGTGGCTTTGGGGCTAGGCTGGTGGCTCCGCGAGCGGGACCTTCGGGCCGAAGTTGGACGTGCGAGCAGCCGAGCCGACTGGTGGCGAATGGGAGCGGGAGCACTCGAGCAAGCTCTGAGGGATGATCACTGGGCTGTAAAGTGGGACTTAGAATCGTCAGAGGTCATCGTCACTTGGCCCCCTGGAGAAGACGACTTGGGCCCGCTATTCCGTATGACCTATGACATCCACGGCTATGAACCAAGCACCAAGGAACAGTAGGCTTTCTTCAACACAAGGCGCACTCGTACCGGAACGGTGTGCGAGTAAAGAGCACCGAGTACGGATTACCGACAACTGAGTTGCTGAGCACGAGTTATTGGAGTACCGAGTACCGCCGCGCACCGACAACAACCGGCCGCCCCCAGCAATCACCCGATGGAATTACTCCGCACCACCCTCCCCAATGGCCTCGAAGTGCTCGCCGAGTGTAATCCCGAGATGCACTCGGCCGCGGTCGCTTTCTACGTCAAGACCGGCGCCCGCGACGAGTCGGCCGACGTGGCGGGCGTCAGCCATTTCCTGGAGCACATGACGTTCAAGGGCACGCCCACCCGCAGCAGCGAGCAGGTGAACCAGGAGCTGGACGCGCTGGGGGCCTTCAGCAACGCCATGACCTCGAAAGAGACCACGATCTACTACGCCGCCCTGCTGCCGGAATACGTCGAGAAGGCGCTGGAGCTGCTGGCCGATATCCTGCGGCCGTCCCTGCGGACCAAGGACTTCGAGACCGAGAAGCAGGTGATCATCGAGGAAATCCGCATGTACGACGACGAGCCGCCGTTCGGGGCCTTCGACAAGTGCGAGGCCCTGCACTTCGGCTCGCACCCGCTGGGCAACAACGTGCTGGGCACGGTGGAGTCGATCACGGACCTGTCGGTCGATGCCATGCGCGAGTACTTCCGCCGCCGCTACAGCCCCGGGAACATCGTGCTGGTCGGCACGGGCCGCATCGACTTCGACAGCTTCGTCAAGGCAGCCGAGCGCTACTGCGGCCATTGGGAGCCGCTGGAGACCGGCCGCACGGTCGCGAGCGCCGCTCGGCACCCCGGCTTCCGCTCCTGGCACAAGCCCTCGGCGGTGCAGCAGCACGTGGTGCAGATGGCGGGCGGCCCGATTGCCGAGCGCCGCGATCGCTACGCGGCCGAGGCGCTGGCCGGCGCGCTGGGCGACTCGACCGGCAGCCGACTGTACTGGGCCCTGGCGGAAAGCGGCGAGGCCGACCACGCCAGCCTGGGCTTCTCCGATTACCAGGGGGCCGGCTTCTTTTGCACCGTGGTCAGCGGCCTGCCGGAGAAGGTCGAGAGCAACCTGCAAACCGTGCTCGATATCTACCGCCGGGCCGAGCGGCAAGGCATCTCGCAAGCCGAACTGGATCAGGTGAAGAGCAAGGCCAAGTCCCGCACCGTGCTGGCCAGCGAACGCCCCATGGGCCGGATGGGGGCCGTCGGCGGCAACTGGGTGCAGTGGCGAGAGTACCTCACGGTCCACGACGAGCTGGCGGCGATCGACGCCGTCACGCTGGACGACGTCAACGCCGTCGCGAAGAAGTACCCGCTGACGGCCAGCACGACCGTGACGATCGGCCCGCGCGAGACCGTGGCGGCGCCGGCATAGTCCGCCGCAAAGTCTGCACATTCCGGACGAT
>JBGQHD010000188.1:0-8005 GCA_041497795.1 Planctomycetia bacterium | reverse complement strand
ATGTCGGCCGGTTGCGGCATGGGAGTTTCGCAAAACTCCACACTAACCCGACGCGCAAGGGAGAGCGTGTCTTCGCCCGTAGCGCGTCTTCCCTCGCTTGCGCGTCGGGTTAGTGTGGTGGGCTAGTGCGGCGGCCCTACTTCGCGGCGATGACTTCGATATCCAGCAGCCGGCAGACTCGCTCCAGCAGCGTCTCGACGTCGAACGGCTTCTGCAGAAAGTCGTTCGCGCCGGCGGCCTTCAGCTCGTCCACCTTGTCGTCTTCGACCATGCCGGAGATGCAGATGATCTTCACGTCGTCGGCGCCGAGGTCTTTCCGCACGCGCTGGCAAACTTCGCGTCCATTAATATCCGGCAGCATGACGTCCAGCACGATCAAGTCCGGCGTGTAGTCCTTGACCATCATGCCGGCGTCGAAGCCGTTGTTGACGCTGCGGATCTCGAACCGGCCGTCTCGCTCCAACACGTCGGCGATCAGCTCGACCAGCTCCTTGTCGTCATCGACGATCAGGACTTTGCGCTTGCCGCTGTCCAGGGCATCGGTCGGGATGCCGTTGTCCCGCATGAAAGAATAGAGCAGATCGCGCGGGATGCGCCGAAAGCGGCTGCCGGGCACGCGGAAGCCTTTGAGCTGGCCGGAGTCAAAGCAGCGGATGATCGTTTGTTGGCTTACCTTGCAGATTTTGGCCGCTTCACCCGTGGTAAAGACCGTTTTCATCGTTTCCGTCCGACAAGGTCTGCGGGAAGTGCGACCGACACGCGCCGCACGGTCGGTGCAGATTCCCAATCGTCCATGGATCAGCAAGTCGAAAAACTTCCTCCCAAGCCCGCTGCGTCTTCAAATCACCAGTTGCTCACAAGTTTTTTATCCGCTGCGCCTGGCCCCAGCCTCCGAGCTTGCCATCCGGCGGAATTATAGCTATCGCCCAGAACACGTCAACACTGACGCATTTTTCGTAAACTGCTCGCGTAACGCAGCTTACAGATAGGGCAGAGAATTTGCGGGATTTCCCGGCAAACGGGCTGTCCCGGCCGTTTGTCGCGGGAATTGAGCCCGCCGGGCTTCTCGACGAGGCTTTAGGAAGCCGCCCTCAGCAAGCTGGGCGTCCGGCAACGCTTGACGGCAGCCGCGTTTCGTCCTGAGAATGTGCCCTGGTTCGGACCCGCCTGCGGCCGTATCACTCGCCTGGCCTCCTGATCCCTCCCCGCCGATGCTCATTTTCGATTGCCACCTCGATCTCAGCATGAACGCGGTCGAGTGGAACCGCGACCTGACCCGCTCCGTCGCCGAAATCCGCCAGCGCGAGGCAGGCAGGAACGATAAGATCGACCGCGGCCGCGGCACGGTGACGCTGCCGGAGATGCGCCGCGGCAAGATCGGCCTGTGCGTGGCCACACTGCTTGCCCGCTACGTGGCGCCCGACAACAAGCTGCCCGGCTGGCACAGCCCCGAGATCGCCTGGTCGATGACGCAGGCCCAGCTCGCCTGGTACCGGGCCATGGAAGAGGCCGGCGAGATGGTGCAGATCACCGACGCCGCCGGCCTGCGGCGGCACGTCGAGCTGTGGAAGAGCTATGGCGACCGGCCGCCGGCCAAGGCGCCGATCGGCTACATCCTCAGCCTGGAAGGGGCCGACTCAATCCGCACGCCCGGCCACTTGGAGCGGGCCTATGCCCAGGGGTTGCGGGCCCTCGGCCCGGCCCACTACGGCGCGGGGCGCTACGCCCAGGGAACGCACTACACGGGCGGGCTGACGCCGCTGGGCCGGCAATTGCTCAAGGAAATGGAGCGGCTCGGCATCATCCTCGACGCCACGCACCTCTGCGACGACAGCTTCGCCGAGGCGATGGACCTCTTCAGCGGCCCGGTGTGGGCGAGCCATTCGAACTGCCGGGCGCTGGTGCCCGACGACCGGCAATTCACCGACGAGCAATTGAAGCTGCTCATCGCCCGCGGGGCGGTGATCGGCGGGCCGCTCGATGCTTGGATGATGGTCCCCGGTTGGATTCGCGGCAAGACGACTCCGCAAGAGGCCGGTTGCAAGCTCTCGCACATGATCGACCACATGGACCACATCTGCCAATTGGCCGGTAGCGCCGACCACGTGGCCATCGGCACCGACCTGGACGGCGGCTACGGCATCGAGCAAACGCCGCTGGACCTGGACACCATCGCCGATTTGCAGAAGCTGCCCGGCATGCTGTCAGAGCGCGGCTATTCCGCCGCCGACATCGAGAAGATCATGCACGGCAACTGGGTGCGGTTCTTGCTAAAGGCCTGGGCGAAGTAGCCATCACGCATGAAGTGTAGTCATCACGCTCCGCGTGATGAGCGTGGGCAACTCGCTCTGCGAGTTGCCGTCCGACTCGCAGAGCGAGTCGGCCACATCGTCACGCGGAGCGTGACGCCTACACTACTTCGTCCGTCCTTTGCGGTGCAGCAGCTCGGCGGGCACTTCGATCGTGCCCAGGTCGTGCGTCTTGTTGGCCGGAATGATGAAGGCAAAACGTCCCTCAGGGTCGAGCTGCCGGCCGATGAGGCCTGGCACCTCGTGCCAGACCTCCAGCGCCAGGTCCACGCCGCCGGGCAGGTTCTTGATCTCGAACGAGCCGTCCTTGCCGGTCACGGCCATGTAGGGATCGTCGCGCACCAGAATCCAGCCCCGCATCCAGCGGTGGATGTCGCACTCCAAGAGACCCAGGCCGCTCGCCGCGCGCAGCCGGCGCGTTTGCGGCTCGTCGCGGGTCAACGTCGCAGACCAGCCCTGGCCGTCGAGATAGACGTGCGGCTCGTGGGCGATCGGGTCGGCGCTGACCAGCTTGAGTGTTTGCGTGGAGCGCAGCAGGCAAACGCGCGGCTCGAAGCGGCACTTCTCCGTCCGCAGCGTGACTTGGGCATTGGCGGCCGCGGCGTAGTCCGGGTGAACCGCGGGTGATCTGGCCGCGAGATAGATCACGACGTTGGCCAGCTCGCCCGCTGGCCCGACGACGACCGATTCGTTGCGCACGTCGCACTGGCGGACGAACTCGTCATCGCCGGTGATCTTGAGCGGCGGCAGCTTGGGCAGCTCGCCGACCACCACGAACCGGCCTTTTAGGCTCCCCCAGCCGTCTTGGATTTGCGGACTGAACCCCGGCGGAAGCTCTCTGGGAACCTGTGGAAACACGAAGCTGTTGCTGGCGCCATCCTGAACATTAAACGGCGTCTTCGGCACTCCCGGGATGGACGAATAGTCCACGGGAGGGCGGCCTGGGACAAAGTCGTCCGGCATGGAAGGGGTCAGATACGGGCTCATCGGCGGGCCACTCATCGAATCCTGCGGCGACCGGGCCCCGTACTTGCCCATATCTGGGAGGCGCTGCGCCGATTGTTCGCGGCTCGCCACCTCGCGGCGCTCCACCGCCACGAACATCACGAACGCCATCGCGCCCAGCAGCAGCACGGTAGCCAGCGCGCCGACCAGAATCACCCACTTCCAACTGCCGTCGGAGCGAGACGGGGGCTGCGTGAGCTTGTCGGTCCACTGTTGCGGGGCTTTCCGCACGTCGGAGGAGCGGTCGAGACGCATGGTGCACCTTTCGCGATGAGATTCAAAGACGTGAATTGAGAACAGACCAAGACGGCGCACGGTTTGGCGACGAGTTGCCTCCCTGAGCGTACCGCTAACCTACCCGCCCTGTCCACCATTTGCGTAAACGGGATCAAGGGGCCCTGTAAATCTTACAAGCAAGAGGTTTCACCTTGCGCGCAGCAAAACACCCCGGCTGCTGCCGTAGGACGGATTGGCAATCCGTCCTACAGCAGCCGGGGTGCTGATCACGTTCTCTCGGATGGTGCTGACCTAAGCGCTCTTGTGGATCGGCATCGGGAACAGCTGCTTATGCCCGTCCACCACGTCTTCGTCGATCACGTAGCGCTGATTGCGGCCGCAGTCGGGCAGCTCGAACATGATGTCGAGCATGATGTTCTCGATGATCGACCGCAGGCCGCGGGCGCCGGTGTCTTTCTCCTGCGCCTTGACGGCGATCCGCCGCAGCCCGCCTTCGGTGAACGCCAGCTCGGCCTCCTCCATCTCGAACAGCTTCTGGTACTGCTTCACCAGGGCGTTCTTCGGATCGCGGAGGATGCAAATCAGGTCGGACTCGGTGAGCGGCTTGAGGGCCGAGAGCACCGGCAACCGGCCGACGAACTCGGGGATCATGCCGAATTCCATCAGGTCGTCGCTGGTGACCTGCGGCAGCAGCTCGGCCAGGGAGGCGTCGCCGCCGTTGACCCCGCCAGCCTGGTTGAAGCCGATCATCCGCCGGCCCAGCCGCTGCGAGACGATCTTGTCGATGCCGACGAACGTCCCGCCGCAGATGAAGAGGATGTTCGTGGTGTCGAGCTGGATGTACTGCTGCTCGGGGTGCTTGCGGCCCCCTTGCGGCGGCACGTTGGCCACGGTGCCCTCGAGCATTTTCAGCAGGGCCTGCTGCACGCCTTCGCCCGAGACGTCGCGGGTGATCGAGACGTTCTGGCTGGTCTTGCCGATCTTGTCGATTTCGTCGATATAGATCACGCCCCGCTGGGCGGCTTCGATGTCGAAATCGGCGGCGTGCAGCAGCTTCAGCAGCAGGTTCTCGACGTCTTCGCCCACGTAGCCGGCCTCGGTCAGCGTAGTGGCGTCGCCGATGGCGAAGGGCACGTTGAGCGTGCGGGCCAGCGTGCGGGCCAGCAGGGTCTTGCCGCTGCCGGTGGGGCCGATGAGGAGGATGTTCGACTTATCCACCTCGACGTCCGAGCGGTCGGTGCCGAGCATCAGCCGCTTGTAATGGCTGTGCACCGCCACGGCCAGCACGCGCTTGGTTTGCTCCTGGCCGATGACGTACTGATTGAGGTGCTCGACGATTTCCCGGGGCGTGGGAATCTTGCCGAACGGCTGTTTGCCGGTGCCCCGTTTGCGCCGTTCCTGGTTCAGGATGTCCTGGCACAGGTCGATGCACTCGCCGCAGATGTAAACGTCGCCCGGCCCTTCGACCAGCGGTCCGACGTCGCGATAGCTCTTGCGGCAAAAACTGCAGAAGGCATTGTTGCGCTTGGTGCCGCCGGGGGTCCGGCGGTTCAGGTCCCCACCTGTGGGCATGAAGCACTCCTTTTCGGGTTGCCGAGGCGCGCGAGGTTTTTGCCGCGCGCGCCGCAGGACCAAATGCGTTGTAAACCAGGGTTTCCAAAATCCAAAGGTGTCGCTCGATGGGCCCCTGGTACGCATGGGCCTTGGGCAATCCGTGTCCGCTGCGATCGAGCCCTGGAGGGGAACGTTCTTCCCTTGAGAGTAAGCCGTTGAAAGTCAACTCTGGAGAGGAACGATATCCCGCGCTCTGGCGACTGGTCTCCACCATCCGGACACGGCCCAAAAATGCAAACCCTATGCCGAAGACCTGCTAGCGCCTCGGCCGGCTACCCGCCCAGCCTTGCTAGCATCCCACGCAGTCCGCGTGGGGGACCGACCGCGCTACCCTTCGCTAATCTTCCTTAGAGTCGGCTTCCTTAGAGTCGGCGTCTTCGTCAGGCTTTGCCAGCTCCGCTTTGAGCCGTGCCGCCAGCTTCGTTTTTATACTTCGGTACTCGTCGTGGGATAACTGACCCTCGCCGTGCAAATCTCGGAATGCGTTCATCATGTCGCTCGTAGCGAGCTTGTCGTCGCCAGCGCCTTTGGGGAAACGACGGATGAGGTATACGCCGCAGGCCACCAGCACGACGCCTAGGCCGCCCCACACGGTGATCTGCCCATACGGATTCGATAGAAAGTCCCCCACAGCGAGCCTTTCCCTCACCCGCGGCGTCAGCCCCCCCTCGGCGCAATAGCCGCCACGTTCTAGATGGCATTATGCGCGGCCGCGGCGAGAGCGTCCAGCGACGCGCGCACGGAGTAAAGCAGCGGGAAATGGAGCGCCTTGCCGAAGATGGCCCCTGCGGCCAGGAATCACGACCGGTCCGGGCGGTCCAGGTTTTCGTCTCCGTGGACGTCATATTCCTTGTAGAGCCCCTCGCGCCAGCTCTGGTATTGCCGAACCGCGCGGATGCTGCGGTACGTCAACGAGGCCGGCATGCGCGGCGGCGGACGTATGCGGGCGAACTGGGGGAATTGCGCGACTAGCTGTCGGTATTGCTGTATCTCCTGCGGGAACTGTTCCTCGGCGCGCACTGCCTGACGGCACTCGGCCAGGAAAACATCGCGGAGGGGGCTCTTCTCCAATGTCCCGTCGGCGGGGTAGACGCTGCCCAGCACGGAATAATCGTACCCCGTCACCTGCACCACGTAGGCAACGGTTTCCGGCTGGTTCAAAGCGGCGCCCAATTCACCCGGCTGCAGCTTGAACGTCGTTTCGCCAAAGACCTCGCCCGGCACAACTAGCCCGGCCACGCCCGGATCGTCTTCCCCGCGGCCCCCCAACGGCCGGAGCTGGTCCCAGGTGAACGGATCCACCCGCTTGCCCACCAGGTTAACGGTCGTGGCGCTGTCGCCCGAACCGATCTTGAGTGGTGGAAAGATCCTGCCCGCCAACCGGCCGGGGCCGCGGACCACGTTCTTGGTCTCGTCGTTCTTGGTCTCGTCCGCGGCCGGGGCGCCTTTCTCGGGCGGCTGCCAGCGAAAGCCCTCGAGGCCCTGGAACACCCAGCCGCTTTTGTCCTGGCCGATGGACTTGCCGACGATCACCAGCACGCTCGGCTTCTGCTGCTCGGCGGCGAGCTGCGTCGCCTGCTGCCGGGCTTGCTCCAAGTCGCTGAACAGGCGCAGCGGGGGAGGGGCCTCCAGCGGTTCGTCTCGCGGCACGGGAGGAGCTTCCACGGCACGACTCTTGCCATCCTCGAAGACCTCCGCCACCACGGCGTAAACCTCCGGCGTGCTCGCACCGGCCAGCGTCAGGCTCTTGCGATCCGGGGCCGACAGGGACCCCTGGCCTTCCAGTCGGAACAGGCGCAGCACCTCCTCGACCGGAAAATCGCGGGCCTCACGGCCGATTTGCTCGGCCAGCTCGCGGGCCCGCTTCAACACGAGCGCGCGGGCCTCGTACTTGCGGTATTCCTTGAGCACTTGCTCGCGGGTGGCCTCGACGACCTCTTTCGTGCGAGGGTCTTCCCATTGCAGGACCTCCGTGGGGCGCTGGTCGATCTTCCAGAACAGGTAGTGATCGTCCGACGCGGATCCCAGCGACGCGGAGGCCAGCTTCGGCTCAAAGAGCTTGGCGCTTTCGAACGCGCCGCTCATGAAGTCCTGGAGGTTCGGATTATCGGCCAACTGAGCCCTGGCCAACGCGTTATTTTTTTGGCGGCGGAAGTCGCGCGCATCCAGCCCGTGACCGGTGGGCCCGGGGGCCGTCGTCTGGAGCGAAACCACCGGGTCGGTCGGTTCCACCTTCTTTCCGTCGTCCTTCTTTCCGTCGCCGACTTTCTTTTCGGCGTCGCCTGTCTTGGGGTCGGCCGTTTTCGCGGACTTGCCAGGCGCTTCCTTGCTTCCCTCCTTCTTGCCGGTTGCGTCTTTCTTTTCCGTCGGCTTGGCGGTGTTGTCCTTGGCGGCGTTGTCCTTAGCCGCCTCCTTAGCCGTCTTGCCCTTCGTGCCGGCTGCTTCCTTTTCGGTCTTGGCTTCCTCTTTCTTTTCCGGCGTTGTGGCCGTCGTTTCCGGCTCGAGGTTCGTCCGCTTCTTGCTGAGCGGCGCCTGCCAAGCGGCCAACGTAACGGCCACCAGCTTCTCCACGTCCGTCAATTGCTGCTGTTCCGCCAGCAACTTTTGCCACTCTTCGTTCTTGGAGTCCGCGGCCAGCTTCTTGAAGCCCTCCGGGGTGAGCTGCTTCTCTTTCGTTAGCCCGTCGATCTTTTCATCGACGACCTTCTTGCGCTCCTCGAAGCTCTTTTTCCAGGCCGTCTTCTTCTCGGCTGCCAGCGCGGCGAATCCCTCGTCGATGACCTTGAGCGCGCTGGCCGTATCGGCCAGCGGACTGGCCGGCGCCGCCGCGTTCTTCGTCT
>JBGQHD010000187.1:0-8006 GCA_041497795.1 Planctomycetia bacterium | reverse complement strand
CAGGCCGATCGCCTCGTCCGTCGGCAGGGCCCCTTGTTCGTTGAGCCGCTCTTCCAGCGAGCCGTGCCCCAGGTACTCCATCACGTAATAGGGCGGGTCGGAATCCCAGCCGACCTCGATCAACTGGATGACGTAGCGGTCGGCCGAGAGGAAGGCGAGCTTCTCGACCTCGCGCTTGAGCAGCGACCAGTCCATTCCGCCGCGATGGGTATAGAATTTCACCGCCACCTTGCGGCCGGTGTTGCGCTCCGTGGCCACCCAGACTTCGCCGTAGGCCCCTTCGCCGAGCAGCCGTTCCGGATCGTAGCCGGGCACCTTGGCCGGCGGCTGGGTCTTGCGCAGGCTGAGGTCCTGGGCTTTGACCCGGTCGGCCGGGCTTTGAACTTGTGTGCGATCCAAATCCATGCGAGATCCTTCGGCGGGGACTCTCCAATCGACGGTCCGGAGGGCGCAATCTACGCACCTTCGCCCGCGAGACGCCCGCCCAGTGCATTTTATCTTAGCGAAGCGGCGGCGGGCAGGCTACGAGGGCAAGAAGCCCCAAGAAGCCCGGCTTCTGGGAGAAGCCGGGCTTCTGGCGACAACGAAGGCACTGCCGGCACACCAACCCGGCGCGCAAGCGAGGAAAAACGGCCGACTTCCCGCGTGAGCTGCCGTCGCAAAGCTCGCCTTTACCTATCCAGGCGGCTGCGCAAGAATGGTTGAGATGCTCTCGCGGCCGGCCGTGATGCTCGTCTCGGCCGCGGCCTCAAGATGCCGGCCAAGGGACAAGTGAATGGCCGGCCCGCTGCCCACGACGTTTGCACGAGGATCTTTGCATGAGCGAGACGATCGGATCGACGCGCGTCAAGCTGGAGCGCGAGTCCTTTATCCCCGTGCCGAAACAGCAGATCGTCGCCGCGCTGGTCGAACGCTTGAGCGATCCCGACGAGAGACGCCGCTTCCAGGATTTTTGCCGGCTGGTCGAGGGCATCTACCACTTCGAATATCATCGCACGGCCAGTGAGCTGAAGCAGGACTACCGCTTGTTCGATTCCAACGGGGGCGTCTATGAGCGCTGCCTGCTCAGCGAGGAACAACTCCTCGAGGCGGAGAATCGCTTCCTGTGCAACTTTCGCCTGTTGATGGAAAAGGGCAACTTCCGTCCGCTCACCGAGCGCGATGTCGAAGTCGCCGAGGCGGAGGACTATCTGTTCAACTTGCCGGTGCAAACCGACTGGTCGAAGCTCGATCAGCGGATGCTCGGCCAGTTTTACGCCCGGCACGGCTATTGCCAGGAGGGGGAGCCGCCGCACTACGCCGAGCGGATCATGATCTTCCGTCGGGGCGTAGGCATCGACCAAACGGTCGGCTTCCTCGTGCTGCAAAAGATCGATGTGGTCGTATCGAACGTGCTGATGGGCGCGTGGGGCGCGTGCCGTGCCGTCGCCGGCGCGGTGAGTAGTTTGTTCGGCCGGCGGGGCGATCGCTCGCAACCGGCGGCAGAGGCGGCGGGAGCCGCTGTAGATGACGCGCCGTCGCCGCCTGCGCCGTCGGATGAAGCGCTGGGGCGCGACGAGACCTTCGCGCCCTCGGCGAGCGCAGCCGGCGCCACCACGGCCTCAACCTCTCACCGGTTTGCCGACCGGTATGTGGAGCGCATCACGCTGCGCAGCCGCGGCGTTAGCCCGCTGTCGCTGTTCCAGCGGACGGCGATTCAGGAGCCGACGTTCGAGGAGCTGGTGATCCTCTTTCGCTTCGCCACGCCGGCGACGGTGAACGAAGCGACCGACAAAGATTGGTCGATCCACATCAAGACTTTCCGCGACATCCCCATGGCCGACTTGGAGGTGGTCTTCCCGGAGAAGCACATCTCCATGAAGCCGCTGGATTTGGCCAAGTTGACGATCACCGCCGCCATCGGCGTGGGAGTCGCCTCGGCGAAGCTGGTGGTCGCGGCCATCAACCCCCTCCTCGCCGCTGTAGCTCTCACCACCGTGGCCGGCTACGCCAGCCGCGTCTTCTTCGGCTTCAAGGCCTCCAAGGACCGCTACAACCACCTGGTCACCAACTCGCTCTACCACAAGAGCCTGGACAACGACCTGGGCGTGATCTTCTATCTGATGGATTCGCTGGAGGAGCAGGAGTTCAAAGAGACGGCCGTGGGCTACTACGTGCTGTGGCGCGACGGGGACATGACCGAAGCGGAGCTGGACGCGCGCTGCGAAGAGCTGCTGTACGAACAGTTTGGCTTGGAGACCGACTTCGAGGTCTCCGACTCCTTGGCCAAGCTCGAGCGCGACGATCTCGTGGTGCGCGTCGGCGACAAATTCCACGCCCGGCCGCTGGACGAGGCCCTGGAGCGGCTGGACGGCAAATGGGACGGCTTTTTTCGTTACCATCACGGGTAGGAATCACCGGGGTCGCCGAATTCGCCCCTGGGACGGCGACCGCGGATCCCATTCCCCTTCGTCTTCCGCGGTCGGCTCCGCCGTGACCACGTTGCCTGGGGGTGCGCCATCCACCGCCACGGCGGTTGCGGGGACGTGCTTGGGCGAGGCCATCTCCGGCTCGATGAACAGGCCGTCGTACTCGACGTCCCAATCGACGTCCCAATCGGCGTCCCAATCGGCACCATCGGCCATCTCCGCCGCTTCTCGTTCCGGCATGAAGCGAGCAGCCCGCTCCATCCTCACTTCGTCTTGGAGCTTGCGGATCAGTCCCAGAATGTAGGGGTCGGCCCACGGCAGGGCCTCTCGCCACGCCGCGCGGGGGGGCACCGCGGAGTCTGCGTCGGGAATCCGAACGACAAAGCAGCGAATCTTGCTGGTCACCATGATGTATTCTCCGTGCGAAAGCGCGGCCTTAGAGCGTTGGCCGTATGCTCCGTTCTCAAGATCGTGATGACCTGAAGAGCAATTGCGGGGCCAAATGGCGCAACCACACCCGAGGCCAACGTCGCTGCCGCGTAAATCCAGCTAGCTCAACGGGTTATTTCGAGAGATGGCAAGCTTTACCGATCCTCGCGCGCTTGCGCCGCCAATCGAGTCGGCGGCAAGTCTTTCAACCTCCGGCCGCTGGCTTGCCTCACGATCCACGAGCCGGCGGCTGTCACGCCACAGCGCCCGTCGAGCTTGCGCAAAGTGTCCAGTCAGTTCCTCAGAAAACGAACTTTGCTCGATGCAGGAAGGTCCTCTGGCTTGCTCGTGCCCGCCGGTGGCACGATTTCTTGCGGAAAGCGGCCTGTTTTCCTTCCTAACCGATTGGGGCCGGCGATGGCTCGCCGCGTGAGTTCATCAAAACGTGCGAATCGAAGTGCGGCCACCCAAAGCTGTGGCACAATAGAATGAAGTCGGTGCCCGTCGATCCATCGACGCACCGTTATCTGCTGCGACTTTTCTCGCCGTTTCTACTAGGCAATTCTTGACAACGCGGTAGACAGTCACCACAGTATGGGTTTCGACGTGAGCCGCTTGACCGATTGCCCACCGGGCCATTTCGCGACTGGCAGCCTTGCACTCCACCCCCGGACGGCGGCCCAGCCAAAAGTTGCGGCACGGTGCCAGTATTCACCGCGCCAGTATTCACCGCCGTTTCTTGGCCCGGTATTGCCTCGCGTCGTGCCCAACAGAGTCAGAACGTCTTGTCGGTCCCGTTGCGTTGCCGCCGGGTCGCGGACTTCGCCGCTCCGCTGCCTGCCGCATGCCGCGGCTCCTTTGAGTCACTGAACGACCGCGGTGTCGGTCGCGGACGAACACCGCCGAAAATACGAGGTCTTGGGTTTTTCTTCAGGCTTGCTTTACGGGAGAAGTGAACGATGCGGAATGTTTTCGAGGCGATTCAGAAATGCGGCCACGACGAGGACTATGCCCCCCGCGTCTCGGGGGAATTCATGCCGACCGAAGCTCCGGCCGGGTCGGCTGAGAAGCTGGCCGAGATGGCGCGTCGCATTGAGGCGGGCCTGCCCCTGTGGCATCCCTCGGACCGGGCGGATTACACAGGGCTTACCGGAGCCGTTCGCCCGCGCGAATAGCCGTTTGGCCGCGTCCGCGGGCAAGCACGTGCTTGCGCAACGACTCGGCTGCCTCGCTCTGACCTCGCCACCGGTTTCCGGTGGCTTTTTGATTTTCGGGGTCCGCCGCAAGGGCCCGGGCCACTGTCCTGACCGGTTCTGTCATTCTGAGCGCAGCGAAGAATCTCACGCGGCGCCGCCCGAGGCTCTTCGCTCCGCTCAGAGTGGCAACTCCCCACGCACCACGAGACACCGCTATGGCTTCAACACAGCTCCAGACCGCGACCTTCGGCGGCGGCTGCTTCTGGTGCACCGAGGCCGTGTTTCAGCAGCTTGCCGGAGTGCATTCGGTGGTCTCCGGCTATGCCGGCGGCCGGCAAGCCAGCCCCACGTACGAGCAGGTCTGCACCGGAACGACGGGCCACGCGGAGGTGATTCAGGTCACGTTCGACCCGCAGGCGATCTCCTACGCCGATCTGCTGGAGGCGTTCTTTCACACGCACGACCCCACCACGCTCAATCGGCAGGGCAACGACGCGGGCACTCAGTATCGCTCGGTCATCTTCTATCACGACGATGAGCAGCGCCGCACGGCCGAAGAGGTCAAGGTCCGGCTCGACAAGGCGGGCGACTTCGACGACCGGCTGTACGTGCTCGAGGGCGACTTCGACGACCGAATCGTCACCGAGATCGCCCCCTTCACGGCCTTCTATCCGGCCGAGGGTTACCACCAGAACTACTATCAGGACAATCCCGGCCAGGGCTATTGCCGAGTGATCATCGGCCCCAAGATGGCCAAGTTCCGCCAGCAGTTCGCGGAGAAGCTCAAGCCGACGTAAGGCGGACACTCTTGTCCGCCGAGGTTGCTACCCATCTTCCCCGGCGAGCGGGGGGCGTAAGCCCCCTGATGGGCCCAACAAAGACCTCGAACGTCCAACGTCGAACGTCCAACGTCCAACATTTAACGTTTACCAAAAGAGTCGTTCGACGTTGGGCGTTGGGCGTTCGACGTTGGACGTTCGCTTCCGCACCCCCTCACCTTGTCACCTTGTCATCCCCCGACGCCCCCCGCTCGCCTGACAGCGTCGCCCGGCAATGGGCCAGCGCGCCGATGGCCAGCGCGGTGGCGATCAGCGGGTCGTTCTCTTTCATCTCGGCCGAGGCGCTTTCCCATGAGCCGTCGGCTTGTTGGAGCTTCAGCAATTGCTCCGCCAGTGCTTCGGCCCACTGCACGCGCTCCTTCTCCGGCCCGACCTGGCGCACGTTGCACGCAGCCAGGGCGCGGGCGGCAGAATTGCCATAGTAGAAGTAGAGCGCCCGGCGAATGTGTTCCTGCGGTTCGTCGAAGACCCCGGGGGCCTGCTTGGCGGAGAATCGCGTCGTCAGCCAGTCGCGGGCCGCAACGACACGCGGATGATCCTGAGGCAGTTCGCAGACCAGCAGGCAGCGCAGGCCATCGGCCGTCGCGCTGCCATACGAACGAAACCGCTGCGACCGCTCTACAGCCGGATTCACCGGCTGCACGGCCGGCCCCGCCTTGTTGCGGCCGAAATCCTCCAAGATGAAGAAAAAGCCGCCGTCGTCGAGCTTCGGATCGCGCCCGCCCGGCTCGCGATAGTTCTGGCAACGCTGAACGAAGGTGAGCGCCTTTTGGAAGGCTGGGTCTTTGGCATCGACCCCTGCGGCGCGCAGCCCCGCCAGCGCAAACAACGTGGCCGACAGATTCGGCTCCCACAGGTGATCCAGGATTTGCCCGGCCGGCGGCCGGCGGGGCGGATCGCCGGCATAACCCCACCCGCCGAAGACCGGGTCCTCCGGCTTCCAGCCCAGCGATTCCGTGAACTGGTGCTGACGCAGCATCTTCAGCCAGGCGTCGCGCGCGGTGACATGACGGGCGTGCTCCGGCCGGCTCAAGACGGCCACGGCCCAGGCCGAAGTGTAGACCGGATGCGTCCACCCGGCCGGGCCGGGCTCGATCTGGCCGTCGGCCTTCACCATGCCCGCCAGGTAATGGGCCGCCTTACCGCGAGCAACGACCGCCACGTCGTCGCCGACAAAGCAAAGAGCCTCGGCCACCAGCGGCGTCAACGACGGACCATCGGTATGCGCTCCCAGGGTCCACGACCGCCAGGCGCCGTCGGCCGACTGTTTGGCCGCGAGGAGCCGGCTGGCAGAGAGCAGCGTCGCATCGATCTTCGCGGCCAAGGTGGTCGGCTGTTTGCTCGTCGGCGGGGCCTCCGTCTCGGCCTTTTTCGGCGGCGAGACAGCCGGGGGAGGCGATTTCACGAGCTCGGGCGCGTCGGTCTTGCCCCCGGTCTTTTCCGCGGACTCTGTCTTCCCGTCGTTCGTCCGAGACCTTGAGTCGCCACAGCCCAGCATGAGGCCCAGCGTCGCCGCGACGCAAAGGACCTGCAATCGATGGAGGCTTTGGACCATAAACGCAGGTATACGCCGAGCGTGCCGGGCATTCAACGGGAGCGGCGGCGGAAGAACAAGGCCGCTGTCCTTCACGTGGTCGAGTCTCTCCGAGACTCGAAGTGCGCGTCTCGGCGGGTGACACCCTGAACATGGATGTGAAGGGCGTGGACGATGCGCAACTCACCACGCCCATCGCATCCATGCTCTGGGCGTGCCACCCACCCGAAGTGCGCGTCTCGGAGAGACGCGGCCACGTGGACGCGGCCACGTGCTTCTCGCCTCAGTTCTTGGCCTTTTCCTTGTGCTTCTTCCGCTTGGGCCGGTCTGGCTCGCCGTTGCTGGAGGCATCGCCGTTCTCCGGCGGCGGCACCGCGTCGCGCGGAATCAGGTCCAATAGCTCGAACTGGCAGCGATGCTCGCTCTGGCCGTCGGCCGGGGCCAGCCGCTGATAGTTGCCATCGGCGCGCAGCTCGCGGGCGTGGCTGTTGTCGCGGAGGATCGCCGGGATGATTTCCTTGAGCACCCGGTCCTTGAGATCGGCGGCCAGCACCGGGAACATCACCTCCACGCGGCGATAGAAGTTCCGCGGCATCCAGTCGGCACTGGACAAGAACACCTGCGCCTCGTCGCCCGGGCTGAAGACGAAAATCCGGCTGTGCTCCAGGAAGCGGTCCACGATGCTGCGGACGCGGATCGTCTCGGAGATGCCGGGCAGCCCCGGCCGCAGGCCACAGATGCCGCGCACCACCAGGTCGATCGGCACGCCGGCCTGGCTGGCGCGGTACAGCGCCTCGATCACGCTGGGGTCGATCAGGGCGTTCATCTTGCCGAAGATCCACGACGGCTTGCCTTGCTTGGCCCGCTCGGTTTGTTCTTCGATCATCGTCAGCACGCGCCGCCGCAGGTCGAGCGGGGCCACGATCAGCTTGCGAAAGTTGTAGCCCTGCGAATAACCGGTCAGCAAATTGAAGAGGGCCGAGGTGTCGTCGGCCATCTCCTCGTCCACGGTGAACACCCCCAGGTCGGTATAGATGGTGGCCGTCTGCGGGTTGTAGTTGCCGGTGCCGAGGTGGACGTAACGCCGCAGGATGCTGCCTTCCTGCCGCACGACCATCGACAGCTTGCAGTGCGTCTTGAGGTCCATGAAGCCATAGACCACGTGCACGCCGGCGCGCTCCATCTTTCGGGCCCAGCCGACGTTGGCCTCCTCGTCGAAACGGGCCTTCAGCTCCACCAGCGCGGTGACGTGCTTGCCGGCCTCGGCGGCCTGGATCAGCGCGTGCGTGATGGGCGAGTCGGACCCGGTGCGGTACAGCGTCTGCTTGATGGCCAACACCTGCGGATCGGCCGCGGCCTTGCCGACGAACTCGACCACCGGGTCGAACGAATCGAACGGATGGTGCAGAAGCAGGTCGTGCCGGCGAATGGCCGCGAACAGGTCCTCGCCGGGTCGCTGGCCGCGTCCCGAGAGCAGCCGCGGGCGGAACGGCGCGTCGCGGAGCTGGTTGTAGCCCCGCAGCTTGACCAGCTCCATCAAGCCCGTGAGGTCGAGCGGGCCGGAGATGCGGTACACCTCGTCGTAGCTCGAGGAGCGCGT
>JBGQHD010000186.1:0-8026 GCA_041497795.1 Planctomycetia bacterium | reverse complement strand
GGTCAAAAAGACGACTCGCGTTGTGTCATTGCCCCGCGTAGGTTGACGCCCCGCAGGCCGGAAACACCGGAAGGCTGATCCACGCGCGCCGCCAGGCGGGAGACGGAGTCGGTCTGAGGGGCCCGAAATTGGAAAAACGAGAGCTTGGTGCACAACAGCGCGCGTCGCTTCGGGGGCTGCGCAGGAAACATAAAGCCAGCCGCTACTCCGGAGGCGGCGGAGCAGATCCGATGAAGGCTTGCCCAAAGGTAAATCGGTCGGCAGCCCATTGCTTGTTATCTTCCCCGAGGATGATGACCGCCTGCTCGAAGAACACATCCTTGTCAGTAGCCGCGATTCCGAAGAAGTTGCGTTCTTTGTTGCCTTGGCCTTTGGTCATCCACGAGAATTTCTGCGAAAAGACTAACTTGCGATCGCGATAGAGTCGTACTTCGCCGGGGTAATCCGTCGACGCCTCCCAGTCGATGAGATCAGATGCAAAGTGACGTATCCCCTTCTTGCCCGGCGTCGTAGTGAAGTCGAAAAGAGCCGCGTTCTTGGACTTCGGATCGCCACTCTGGCTGTCGAGTCCCCACGTGCCCAGCCCCTTCGCTCGGTGTTGCACGGCAGGCGTTTCCACAACCAGCCAATCGATGTCAAACGTGTCTGGTAGGGATTTCTCAAGCCCAAAGGCATCAGACCGGGGCTTCTTTCCCCAATTCACGTCGTAAACGGTGTAAGAGTAGGATTCTTTGCCCACCAGACCGTCGCGAGTCACCCAATTGACATAGCGTTTCGCTTTTCCTTGGCCGAGTTCCTTTCCATCGGTGATCTCCGGTTTTTTCTTCGTGAACTGTTCCGCAGTGTCCGTCACGGTGGAATTGACCTCTTTGGTCAGCTCGCGATGAAACGCTGCCTCGTCGCCGAGAAAGACCTTGAAATCCGCCGCACGGCAGAGGGGGGCAAGGAGCGCCACGATCACGACGGCACACGTGCGCAGAGTCATGAGAGTCACCTGCGTTAGCAATGGATAGACGTTTACGCCTTAGCGTTGCGCGCTGGACGTGGCCGTTGTTTGCGGTGTTGGGCCAGCCATCGCCGCAGCGAGCTTTCACTCTCGCCCGATCGCTGGCCGGCCAAGAGATTGTCTACGCTAATGTCCTCATCCAACTCGGGCCAGTGGATGCCGTGGCCGCGGCCGATCAGCCGCCACGACGCGCGCTCTTTGGCGGTCGCATGAAGGAGTCGCGGGAACCACGCCAGGGGAGTCGTGATGGTGCGGCCATCGGTCAGTTCGACCGTCAGCCGACCGCGTGCAATGCGGACTTCCGCCGCCGTGGCGTTTGCGATTTCAGCCGTGGAAGAAGCCATTCCAGGTATCCAATAATTCTTCGAGGTGGTCACGGACAATGGATCGAATCTCGCGCAGTTCCTTTCGCGCGAATCCGCGATTGCGCGCCATCGCGACGGGGGTCAGCCAGTACTTTGCCTCACAGTCATCGCGTTCGACGTGGATATGGGGTGGCTCGCCTCCGTCGCCGGCATAAAAGAAAAACCGATACGGGCCTGCCCGCAGCGCGGTTGGCATGGACACCTCACGTCAGCGGGCGACCGGCATTTCACCTTGTGACCATTCCACATTGCCATTCGTCATCTGACCGGCCTTCACCACGCCTCCTTGGATCACCGCAATAAACCGTCGCCGGTCTTCGAGCAGCGAGATATCCTCTACCACGTCCCCGTCCACCACCAGCACGTCGGCCAGCTTGCCGACTTCGAGCGTGCCGATCTCATGGCCACGGCCCATGATCTCGGCGCCGGTTTTTGTGGCGCAGCGGATGGTGTCCAGCGGGCTGAAGCCGACGTAGTTGACGAAGAAGGTCAGCTCCTTGGCGTAGTCGCCGTGGGGGTTCCAGGCGAAGCCGTAGTCGCCGCCCATGCCGAGGCGGCCGCCGGCTTTGAGGATCTTGAGGGCACTTTCGGCCCCGCCATCGAGCGTTTCCTGGTGGCCGTCGATCACGCGCTGCGGCATGCCGATCTCCGGGCCGCGGTCGATGCTGGCCTTCTCGAAGTACAGGGCTGGCACGACCGGCACGTCGCGCTGGAGGATCATCTCCAACGCCTCGTCATCCACGAACGTGCCGTGCTCCAGCGTGTCGTAGCCGGCTCGCAGGGCGTTCTTGATGCCCTCGGTCGCCCGGCAGTGGCCGGTGACCTTCAGGGCGTGGTTGTGGGCCGTGGTCACGACGGCGTGCATCTCGTCGAAGGTCATGCAGAGCGTGTGATGATCGTTGACGTCCGGAGCGGCCGCATCGCCAGTCGGGTAGGTCTTGACCCACTCGACGCCGTCCTTGACCAGCTTGCGGACAGCGGCGCGGGCCTCGTCGGGGCCGTTGATGAGCAGGACGAGCCCTTCCATGCCGATCTTGCGGTAGTCGGGGTTCCAATCCATCAGCCCGCCGACGCCGCAAATCTCCCGCCCACTGGCCGCCAGCCGCGGGCCGTGCAGCAGGTCGCTCTCGATGGCCTTCTTCAGCCAGACGTCGATATTGAACAGGCTGCCGCCACTGCGGGCCGCCGTGTAGCCGCACTCCAACGCCAGCTTGGCGTTGGCCGCCGCCAGCAGCGTGACGTACTCGACCGGGTACTTGATATCGAGGTCCTCGAGCGCCGCCACGTTGAAGTACGTGGGATGAAAGTGCGCCTCGACCAGCCCCGGCATGATCGTGCCGCCGCGGGCGTCGATCTCCCGCTCGATCTCCCTCGCGTAGGACGGATTTCCAATCCGTCCGTCAAATGCGCCCGCCAGCCTCGCCGCCGGCCCGGCGTAGGTAATCCGGCCGTCCTCGATCACCAGGGCCGCATCCGGCACCGGGGCCGCCCCGGTGCCATCGACCAGTTGACCGTTGCGAATGACCGTCGTGCCTGGGGCGGTTTTCATGGCGTGCGAGCCGAGGAAGGAAGTGTCTCTTGGGCACTTCTGTTATATCTCAGGCCCAGGCGGCGGGCCACTTGCTCTCACTCTGCCCTGTCACGGAAAGCCGTGATAGAATTGCCGCGGTGAGTAATCGCGTAGGTTCGGGGGGTGCAGCATGGCAGGCCTTACGTTGGAAAAACGCGTGGAAGTGCTCGAATCGCGAGTTGCGCAACTGCAAAACGAGCTGCGTTCGACGCGCGGGAAGGAAAAAGACTGGCGGCGGACGATTGGGGCCTTCACCGATGATGAGGGCGTTAAGGGGATCCTTCGTGACGCGATGCGTCTACGAGAGGCCGACCGAAAGAAGGCCCGGTCGAAGTCAGCCACGCGACGCAAGCCAAGCTGATGCATCCCAATCATTGCGGTTGAAGAACAGTTGCGGGCGTGGCTGGCACAGATTCACCGCGTTCGAGACGCACACCAACAAATCTCGCCGTACGATCGGCTGGTTAACCTGCTCGAAGTCTTGGCTGAATGGGAGGTGACCCGATGGAGCGAGTCTGCGGCCAACGAGTTCGTGCGACTGCGACGGGCCCGTATCCGAATCGGCACTCAGGACCTGAAACTTGCGGCTCTAGCTCTCGCTCACGACGCTCTGCTCTTGTCGGCCAATCGGCGAGACTTTGAAAAGGTCCCTGGTTTGCGCATCGAGGACTGGTTGTTTGGTTAGAGCCACTTGCGGGACGGCACGGCCCAGGGCTCGTCTTGCACAGGATTCCGCCTTGCGCAACACTGGCCCGATCGGCGCGGCCATTCTTGGGTTCTCGGGCACGTTTGGAAACGTGCCCCACGACAAAGCGACGGATCGATGGGCGAAACCTCCTTACATCGCGAGCTCAAGGCGCTGTATGCCCCCGACGGAAGTGCGGCCCGCCGCGAGGTCCGCTGGGGCGACTATCGCATCGACGTGGTGACGGCCGACGAGCTGGTCGAAATCCAGCACGGCTCGCTGGCGGCCATTCGCGGCAAGGTCGCCCGGCTGCTGGAGCGGCACCGCGTGCGGGTGGTCAAGCCGATCGTTGTCGAGAAGCGGCTGATCAAACGGCAGCGGGCCGGCGCGGACGTAATCCACATGCGCCGCAGCCCCAAGCGCGGCAGCATCTGGGAGCTGTTCCACGACCTGGTGTACTTCGTGCGCGTCTTCCCCCATCCGCGGCTGACTCTGGAAGTGCCGCTGGTGGAGGTCGAGGAATGGCGCTACCCCGGCCACGGCCGCCGCCGCCGCTGGCGGGCCGACGACTTCGAAGTGGAGGACCAGAAGCTGCTCGCGGTGCGGGAGACTTACCGCTTCCAAACCGCCGCCGATCTGGCGGCACTGGCGCCGTGCGGCCTGCCCACGCCATTCCACTCCGGCGATCTGGCCGCGGCCCTGGCCATCGATCGCTGGGTGGCCCAGCGGATCGCTTACTGCTTGCTCCACACCGGCGCGGCGCAGCAGGTGGGGAAACGCGGCAACGCAAGGCTGTATGAGGTGCCGGGCCGGCCGCCGGCACACGACTGAGATTGTCGCGCCCCGCAGTTTCCCGCATACTTGCCAGAGTCTCTCAGCAGGTGCTTCGTCGCCAGCGGACGTCAACGCTGGCGTCACAGCATCGTCGCCGTAGAAAGCGCCCATGAGACTGGTCTCGCGTCAGATGGTGCGGCATGCGCACTCGTTGGCCAGCAATATCGGCGCTCGTGCGGTCCTCGTCGTCGCGGATGCGATCCAAGGGGACGAGGAACTGCGTCAGCTCGTTCGGACGGTGAACTTTCGCTCGATTCTGATCACCCGCGCGAAGGACGTGCCCACGGACGCGGCGGAGTGGCCTGGCTGCACCTGGATCACCGTGCCCGACGTGCACATGACGCGCACCGGCCAGGTGAAGGTCGCCTTGCTCATCTGCTTGGCCAAGGGAGTGTTGGAGCGCGGCGACCGCGTGGTCTGTCTGACGGGGCTGGATGGTTCCAGTTTGATCGACACGTTCATGGTGCTGAACTTGGGGACTGAGCCGGAGCTGTTCTCGGCCTCCGACGCCGTGACGCTCAGCGGCGCCGTCAACCCCGAAGTGTTCGAGCGGACGCTGGCCTTGGCCACCCAGTTGGCGGTCGAGGGGCGCGAGGGCCGCCCGGTGGGCACCATCTTCGTCCTGGGCGACTCGCAGCGCGTGGCGGAACAGTCGCGGAGCCTGATCTTCAACCCCTTCCAAGGCTACCCGGAAGCGAGCCGCAACATCCTCGACCCCAAGCTGGAGGACACGATCAAGGTTTTCTCCGCCATCGACGGCGCCTTTCTGGTGCGCGACGACGGCGTCGTGGTCGCCGCCGGCGTGCAACTGCTCCCCTCCGGCCCCGTCCCGAAACTGCCCGACGGCCTCGGCACGCGGCACGCGGCCGCCGCCGCGATCACGGCGTCCACCGGGGCGGTGGCCATTTCCCTGTCGCAGTCCACCGGCACGATCAGCGTTTTCAAATCCGGCGAAATGGTGGCCGACATCCACAAGCCGATCCGCGGGACGCGGTTGTCGTTCTGATGGGACGCGGCTCGCTCTGGCCGGTGGCCCTCCGGCGGGCGCCACCGTAGAATCGTCGGGAGTCTCTGCGACTTGCCTGCAATTCTTCGAGTCTCCACGATGAATCTGCAATCGATTCCCAGCGTTGCCATTTGGCTAGCTTTGGCGAGCTGGCTTTTGGGGCACGGCGCATCGGTCCACGCCCAAGTCCTCGACCATCAAAAGCTCCTCACCCGCCAGACCTTCTGGGACAACCGCGATTGGGACTGGTACCAAGCGGACATTCCCTTCTTCGAGTGCCCCGACGAGGACATCAACACCACTTACTACTACCGCTGGGAGCTGGTCACCAAGCACCTGACGTATGGCTCGCCCAACAGCGGGTATTCGTTTACCGAGTTCATCGACCGGCCGTTCTGGTCGGGGGCCTACGGGGCGATAAGCTGCCCGGCGGGGCATCAGCTTTACGAGGTCCGCTGGCTGCGCGATCCGCAGTATGCCCGCGATTATGCGGCGTATTGGTTCCGCACCGAGGGGGCCCAGCCGCGGCGGTATAGCTGCTGGCTGGCCGACGCCGTCTGGGCCGTCGAGCAGGTGCATCCGGACAAGGACTTCACGACGGGCCTGCTCACCGAGATGGTGAAGAACTACGAGGGCTGGGAGCAGCGGCATTGGGTGCCCGAGGTCGGCCTATTCTGGCAGACCGGCCACGACGACGGCATGGAGATCAACATCAACAGCCGCCAGACGAAGGACACCGTCCGCGGCGCGCCGGCCTTCCGGCCGACGCTCAACAGCTACCTGTGGGCCGATGCGCTGGCCATCGCCCGCGTGGCGCGGTTGGCCGGTAAGAGCGACCTGGCCGCCGCGTACGAGAAGAAGGCCGTGACGATCAAGGAAAACTTGCAGAAGAAGCTCTGGGACGCCAAGCGGCAGTTCTTCTTTCCCATGGCCCAGCGCGATGAGGAAGCCGACGGCCACACGGTCAAAGGCGGCTCGCTCACGCATCAGACGGGCCGCCACGCCGGCAGCCCACACGGGCGAGAGCTGATCGGCTACGTGCCGTGGCAGTTCAACTTGCCGGACGTGGCGCCCGGCAAGGGCGCGGACGAAGGGGCGAGCGGCGATTACGCGGCGGGCTGGAAGTTCCTCATGGACCGCGACTACTTCCTGACGGAATTCGGGCCGACGACCACCGAGCGGCGCGATCCGATGTTCGCTCTCTCCCGCTCCTGCTGCTGGTGGAGCGGCCAGTCGTGGCCCTACGCCACCACGCAAACGCTCAAGGCGATGGCGAACCTGCTGCAGAATTACGAGCAGAAGGTCGTCAGCAAGAGCGACTACTATCGACTGCTCCAGATCTACACGCTGACGCACCGCAAAGGCGGCAAGCCGTACATCGCCGAGGCGGCCCATCCCGATAATGGCTCCTGGGACGGGCACGACTCGTACAACCACAGCGAGCACTATTTCCACTCCGGCTACAACGACCTCATCATCACCGGCCTGGTCGGCCTGCGGCCGCGCGATGACGATACGATCGAGATCGACCCGCTGGCGCCCGAGGAGTGGGAGTATTTTGCTTTGGAGGATGTGCCGTATCGCGGCCGGCGGGTCACGGTCCTGTGGGACAAGACCGGAAAGCGGTATGGCCGCGGCGCCGGGCTCCACATCCTCATCGATGGCAAGCGTCTGACTTCGGCTGAGAAGCTGCAGCGGCTCTCGGCGAAAATGCCGACGATCGTCGTCGGACGGATTGGAAATCCGTCCTACAGGCCCGTGAACTACGCGGTCAATAACGACGGCACGTATTACCCGCGCATCACGGCCTCGTACGTGAACGCCAAGACGCCGCTGGCCAACGTGATCGACGGCAACTACTGGTACCACGCCTCGCCGCCGAACCGCTGGACTTGCGAGGGCTCGCCGAACGCCAGCGATTGGGTGGCCATCGACTTCGGCACGCCGCGGAAGATTCACACGGTGAAGCTGTATGTTCTGGACGACGCGGCGGCCGTCGTCCCGCCGAAGCAAGTCGAGCTGCAAGTCTGGGATGGCAAGGGCACGTGGCTGCGTCTCTCCGAGACGCAGGGTCGAGTCTCGGAGAGACTCGACCACGTGAAGGGCCGCCAGGCCAACGTCATCCACTTCCCCGAGGTCGAGACGCGCAGGGTGCGGGCCGTCTTCACGCACGCCGGCGCCGGCCGGACTGGCCTGACCGAGTTCGAGGTCTGGGGCGACGGCCAGCGCCCGGTCGCGCCCGCCCCGGAGCCCAAGGGCAACCTGGCACTCAACACGTCCGGCAAGGGCTACCCCAAAGCCAGCGCCTCGTTCACCTCGCGGTTCGACAAGGTCGAGATGGCCAACGACGGTCGGATCAATTTTCGGCCCTCGCCCGCCAATCGCTGGACGGCGTACGAATCGCCCCATGCCAGCGACTGGCTGGAGATCGACTTCGGCCCGGAGAAGGGCGCTGAGAAAAGCACGGCGAAGAGCGTTGCAAAGACGGTCGGCCGCGTCGATCTCCACCTTTACGACGACCGGGGCGGCGTGCAACCGCCGGAGAAGTACGCCGTGCAGT
>JBGQHD010000185.1:0-8046 GCA_041497795.1 Planctomycetia bacterium | reverse complement strand
GTCTACCGCCGCGGCGCCGATGACCAATGGCAGGAGCAGGTGATCGCCGATGGTTTGCCCGCCCCGGCGCATGTCACGGTGGTTGACCTGGATCAGGATGGCGATCTGGACCTGGTGGTGGCCGTGCTGGGAACCCTCTTCCCTTCCGACGAGCTGGTGGGCAAGGTCGTGTGGCTGGAAAACGTCGGCGGAAAATACCGCCCGCACGTGCTGCTGGAAGACGTGCGGCGCGTGGCCGACGTGCAGGCCGGCGATCTGGATGGCGATGGCGATATCGACCTGGCCGTGGCCGTGTTCGGCCACACGCGCGGCGAGGTCTTGTGGCTGGAGAACCGCGGCGGCGGAGCGTTTCTCGATCATCAACTGCTGGATCGCCCGGGAGCCATTCACGTCCCGCTGGCGGACTATGACGGCGACGGCGACTTGGACATCGCCGTCATTGTCTCTCAGGACGAGGAGGAGTTGTGGGCTTTCGAGAACCTGGGCGGCGGCCAATTCACTCGTCGCCGCCTGTGGCACAACGACAATTACGACGTCGGCAGCGCCGGCCTGGTGGCGGCCGACGTGGATCAGGATGGCGACATGGACCTGGTCCTGCCCCAGGGCGATAACCTCGAAGACATCACCTACTGGCCCCAGCCTTATCATGGCTGCACCTGGCTTGAGAACCGGGGCGGGTGGAACTTTGTCGAGCATCGCATGGCCGACGTCGGTTTGACCTACGCCGCGGCGGTGAGCGATCTGGATGGCGACGGCCACCGGGACGTGGTGCTGGCCTTGATGGCGCACGACCTCGATGATCCGCGGCAAGCCAGCCTGGTGTGGCTCCGCAACGACGGCGCTCAGCACTTCACGCCGTACCGCATCGCCAGCGAGCCTTACGGGCTGGTGGCGGTGGCCTGCGGCGACTTGAACGGCGACGGGCGGCCCGACATCGTGGCCACCGGGCTGCGGACCCACCACTCGAGCACGCGCGTGAACCGGGTGACGCTCTGGCTGAGCCAGGAGCCGGAGCGATGACCCTCTGGCAAAAACTGTTGCCGCTGGTGGTGGTCGGCGAATTGGTATTGCTGGCCGTGCTGATCGCCGCGCGGAGCAGCGCCCGACCGTTGCCCCAGCCCACCTTGACGCGATTCGATCCCTCCGTGGCGGCCGAGATCCGCCGTCTGCAAGACAACTTCGACGCCAGTCGCGCCGACGAATGGGTGCGGCTGGCCGACGAATATCGCACCTTCGGCCTGTTTGCCGACGCCGACTATTGTTTTCGGCAAGGGCACGAGCTGGGCCCCGCGAATGGCGACTACCTGCTCCTGTGGGGAGTGACGCTGGACCGCGCCGGGCGGTTCGATGAGGCCCTGCAGCGCTACGCGGAGGCGGAAAAGGCCAGCCCTCAGCTCGCGCCGTTGTGCCGTCTTTACCGCGGGCTGATTTACTTGCGGCTGGGAAAGACCCAACAGGCCGAACAGTGGCTTCGGAAAGCCGACGAATTGCCCAAGGCCAAGGTCATGTTGGCCCGCTATCTCATGCGCGCCGGCCGGGCGCGTCAAGCGATCGAGCTGTTGGACGACTTGCTGCGAGAGTTTCCCCTCGAGGTGCGTGTGAATCAGCTTCGCGGCTGGGCCGAAGAAGAGCTGGGCAATCCGGCGGCCGCCGTGCCCTACGCCGAGCGGAGTTTGCGCGGATCGAAAAACGTCCAGGCTTTTCCCGGCTTTACAGGTCAGGAAGTCACGGCACCCGTGGACGAACAGCGCCGCATGGCCGCCTTTGTCGGCCGGCTGGCTGACGCCCAGCGGGAGGCCGACGCCGGCCGCTTCGCCGAAGCGATCCGCCTGCGCCGCGAGCAGGCGGCGGGGCCGCGCCGGCCCGAAGCCGACTTTACCGTGGCTGGCTGGGAGCTGAACCTGGGCCGCGCCGCCGACGCCATTGCGACCTTGCAAAGCAGTCGCGCTCGCTATGGTCCGGATCTCCCTTCGATCAACCTGCTCGGCCGTGCTTACACGCTGGCCGGCAAGCACGACGAGGCGCGGGCCGCCTGGTTTGAGGCCCTCAACATCAAGCCCGACGCCGACCTGCACCGCCGCTTGGCCGACTCGTTCAGCCAAACCGGCGACAAATCCGCGGCCCAGCGACATGCCGCCCTGGCCGCTTTCGAGGACGGCAAGGCGGCCTGGCTGGGGAACAACCTCCAGGTTGCCCGCGACCACTTGGAGAAAGCCGGCCAAACGTTAAGCGATCACCTGCTGACTTGGTTTTACTTGGCCGAAACGCGAAGGTTCCTGGGCGACCGCGAAGGCGCCCGGGCCGCCTACCAGCACTGCCTGAAGCTCAATCCCTATCACGGCCGCTCGCTTCGTGGGCTGGCGCGACTGGATGGTCAGTAGGGCGGACACTCCTGTCCGCTCATCAGAGGCCCAGCGGCTTGACAGCCATACGCCTTCAGCGACGCACGTTGACGAGCATTGGACGTCCAATGATGGGGAACGCACCGGACATTTTGGATATCCCTGAAATCGCGGGACTCGATGCCCGCGGCGGCCTGATCCGCATCCCGCCGGAGCTCGACGTGCCGCTCACGCCGCGAGTGCGGCGGATCATCGACACGCCGCAGTTCCGCCGCCTGGCCAAGGTCGGCCAGCTCGGCCTGGTCGGCCTCGTGTACCCCGGCGCGACGCATTCGCGGTTCGAGCACGCGCTGGGCGTCTATCGGCTGGCGCTGTTGTTCCTCAAGCGGCTGGCGCACGATGTGCGGTTCGCCGAGGCCGTCTCGCCGCGCGACGCGGAGCTGTTCATTGCCGCGGCGCTGTTGCACGACGTCGGCCACTGGCCCTTCTGCCACGCCATGGAGGACCTGCACCTGCCGGGCGTGCCGACGCACGAGGCCCAGGCCGGCAAATTGCTCGGCGAAGCGGAGCTGGCCGACGCGCTGCGCGAGGACTGGGCGCTCGAACCGGCCGAGGTGACGGCGCTACTGAGCGCTCCGACAGGCGGAGAGGCTGAGACGCGAGCCAGCGGAGGACCCGTTCAATCGTCGTCAACCCCTCGCGCATCTGCTCCTTCGCAACCGAAGGCCAGCCGCATCCTCTCCAGCATGCTCTCCGGGCCGATCGACATCGACAAGATGGACTACCTGGCCCGCGACAGCCTTCACGCTGGCGTGCCGTACGGGCGGAACTTCGACCAGGGCCGGCTGATCGGCAGCCTGTGCCTGAACGCCGCCGGCGACGGCCTGGCCCTCACCGACAAGGGCAAGACGGCCGCCGAGATGATGGTCTTCTCGCGCTACGTGATGTTCAGCGAGGTGTACTGGCACCACGGCGTGCGGGCGGCTACGGCGATGCTGCAGCGGGCGTTCTATTTGCTGCATCCCGATCTCGACCTCGAAGCCGTGTTTCGGCTGGACGACACGGCCCTGACCGAGCGTCTGATGCAGGCAGGTAGCAGGCACACTCCGTGTGCCGAAGCCGTCGGCGAGCTGCTGGGCGGGCTCTTCGGCCCGGTCCGCCGCCTCTACAAGCGCGTGGCTCAGTTCAGCATCTTCGAGCAGAGCGAGCTGTACGAGCGGCTGGCGCGGCGGCCGTACCCCTGGCTGGCCGCGTGCGCCGAGCAATTCGCCGCGCTGGCCTCGCCAGCGCTGGGCGAGCGCGTGCTGCCGCACGAGATCCTCTTCGACGCCCCGCCGCAGGAGCGCGAAGTGGAGTTCCGCGTCGAGGTGTATTCGCCGAAGGAAGACCGCTACCGCTGGCTGGCGGAAGTCTCGCCCGTCGTCCGCACGCTGGCCCGCGAGCAGTTCGACGACTACGTCAAGCGGGTGCGGTTGTTCGCGCCAGGGCGCATAGCGGGCGCCTTACGCGCGCTGTCCACCTTGAGGAAGTTGCTCGAACAGGCGATCGAGAGAACCAACGGGCAAAGGCAAACGTAAGGCGGATACTCTTGTCCGCCCTGGTCGGAGCGAAGTAGCCATCTCGCTCCGCGAGATGGTTCGTCTCGCGGAGCGAGACGGCTACTATGACGCTACAGAATGCCCGGGGTGGAGACGTTGATCCCCTTCAGCGCCATCTTCAGGGCATCGACGTTCGGCGCCACCTCGAAGGCCGTTTGGCGGTCGATCAGGTCCTTCTGCACGAGGTCCTTCAGGCTCATCGTGAAGTCCTGCATGCCGTCCTCGACGCCGATGCGGATGGCGTCGCCCAGCTTCTCGTCCTCCTCCTCCAAGATCAGCTTCCGCACGACCGGGCTGAAGAACATAATCTCCACCGTCGGCACGCGCGACACGCCCGGCTTGATCGAGGGCAGCAGCTTCTGGGCCACGATGCCGCGCATGTTGAAGGCGATGGCGCTGCGCAGGGCCGGGTGCATGTTCTGCGGGAAGAGGTCGAGGATGCGGCCGATCGTCGAGGGCGCGCTGCTGGCATGGATGGTGCCGAACACCAGGTGCCCGGTCTCGGCGGCGTGGATGGCCGTCATGAACGTCTCTTCGTCGCGCATCTCGCCCACCAGCATCACGTCGGGGTCTTCGCGCACCGCGTGCTTCATGGCGATCTTGAAGTCCCTGACGTCCAGGCCGATCTCGCGCTGGTTGCAGAGGGCCTTGTCGTCCTTGAACATGAACTCGATCGGGTCCTCCAGCGTGAGGATGTGGACGGACTCGCGGCGGTTGATCCAGTTGAGCATCGAGGCAATGGTCGTGGACTTGCCCGAGCCAGTGACGCCCGCCAAGAGCACCATCCCCTGGTCGTAGCGGCAGAGCCTTTCCAACTGCGGCGGCAGGAACAACCCTTCGAAGTCGGGAATGAAGTTGTTCACCCGCCGGGCCACCAGGCCCATGTGGCCCATCTGGTTGAGGATGTTGACGCGGAACCGCCACAGCTCGCCGTCCACGTCGACGCCGTAGGCGAAGTCGGCGCCTCCCTCCTCGAGGTAAATCCGCTTGTTGCGGTCGGTCATCATGGCCATGAGCATCTTCCGCATGTGGGCGTCAGTGACCACGGGATGGTCCAGCGCCTTCAGGTCCCCCTTCAAACGCACGTGGGGCGGCCGGCCCACCTTCAGGTGCAAGTCGCTGCCTTGCAGCTTGACCACCGCGCGGAAGAGCTTATCGACCTCGTTGGCCTGCTGCTTTTCCGGGGCAAGATCGGCGATTTCTTTATCGAGATCGGAAGAGGCCATGGGAAAATGCTTCGAGAACCAGAGGTGAGAGAGCCGGAGGAATCCGCCCGCGAATCGTGCCACTGACTGAATTGTCCACCATCGTCCGCGAACGTTCAAGGCCAGCGCGACTGCGGACTGTGGCGATCCTGGTTGCGGCAGCCGATCGTCGCCACGTAGAATTGAGCGCATGGCGCAATGTCATGCTCGCGTAAACGTCGCGCCCGTGTAAGTATCGTGCCCGCGAGGCCGTGGCGCAACGCCACGCGCGACCTCTCGACGCCAAGGGGAACGACCATGGAACCCTGGCTCATCGGCGGGATAGGCGGCGGCTTGGCCGTGCTCTTGCTGGCCCTCTTCTTGCCTAAGCGCAAGTGCCCCGATTGCGGCCAGTCTCTGCCGCGATTGCGCGTGCCGACCAGCGCCCGGCAATTGCTCCAAGGCGGCTGGACGTGTCCGGACTGCGGCTGCGAGATGGACCGACAGGGGCGGAAGATCGAGCAGTAACGCCACAAGCTCCCGCGCGGGCAGGATCCGGGCTGGCACGACCGATCGCAGATCTTCCGGCTCACCGGACGTCCTTACGATCCTTGTTCCGGCGCCGAAAACGGCTTCCTAGGACTCGCCTTCGACTTGGCCACGAGCGCCTGAAATCGCGGGTCCGACTCCAGCAGTTGATTGATGAGATCGTCGTCGTCCTGCGTTTCCAGCGACTGAATCGTGATCAGTCGCTGGTCGGGCAGTTCGACGACCACGGCCTGGCCTGAATCGGCGCATTCATCCAGCGTCGCTCGGAGGTGCGTCTCCAGGCGGCTGAAGGGGATTGTCTTGATGTCCATGAAACCAGGGCCGTTTACGGTCCTTTCCGCGTCAGCGGTAATAGGCCCGCCGTTCACGGCGGGTTAAGGAAGCGCCAAACACCGATTAGTCTAGCCCCGTTCACGGGGCTTCTGTAGCGATGGCTTGGCGTGAACGGCTGAAGCCCAGAGCGAGAAGGCCCGTAAACGGGCCTCGTGACAATCCCTTTGGCGTCCTGCGACCCGCCGTGAACGGCGGGCCTATTACCGCTTACGCGGAAAAGCCCGGTGAACCGGGCTGATTTCACCGTCGCTAACAGAGCGTGGTCAACTCGCTCTGCGAGTTGAAGCGCCTCGCGGAGCGAGTCGCCCACACTGCTGCGGCAACCGCTCAGTCAATCACTTTATTCAGCGGAAACTCCACAATCCCCGTCGCGCCGGCCGCCTTCAGGCGGGGGACGATCGTGCGGACCACCGATTCATCCAGGATGGCCATCACGTCCGCCCAGTTCTCGTCGGATAGGCTCGAGATCGTCGGCTTGGCGACCGGCAGCACGGCCAGCACTTTCTTCAGGCAATCGCGGGGCACGTTCATCATCAGGCCGACTTTGCTTTCGGCCGCCAGGGCGCCGCGGAGCATGAGCACGATGTCGTCGATCTTCTGCTTCTTCCAGGCGTCGGCGTAGGCGGCGTGGTTGGCGATGAACCGCGTGGTGCTTTGCAGCACCTCGGCCACGATCCGCAGGTTGTTGGCCCGCAGCGAGCTGCCGGTCTCGGTCACCTCGACGATGGCGTCGGCCAGCTTAGGCGGCTTGACCTCGGTGGCCCCCCAACTGAATTCCACCTTGGCCGTCACGCCGTGCTGGGCCAGGAACCGCGTGGTCAGCCCGACCGCCTCGGTGGCGATCCGCTTGTCTTGCAGGTCCTTCACGGTCTTGATGGGCGAGCTTTCCGGCACGCACAGCACCCAGCGGACCGGCCGGCGGCTGACCTTCGAGAACATCAGCTCGGCCACCTCGCGGACGTCGGCCCCGGTCTCCATGATCCAGTCGTGCCCGGTCAGCCCGGCGTCGAGCACGCCGTCTTGCACGTACCGGGCCATCTCCTGGGCCCGGATGAGCATGCACTCGATCTCCGGATCGTCGATGCCCGGATAATAGCTCCGCGACGAGAACTGAATATTGTACCCGGCACGTCGAAACAGCTCGCCAGCCGCCTCTTGCAGGCTGCCGGCGGGGATACCAAGGCGAAGGGTAGGCATCGGCTGGTGAGTGGTGGGTGGTGAGTGGTCGGCAGCGCGCAGCAACTCCCGGCGAGCGGCGCGGCGTCAGCCCGCCGTGCCAAGCTCGGCAATCCAGTAGGATAGCCACAGCCGCGTGGCACGCCCAGAGGATGGAGGCGATGGGCGTGGCAAGGTCGCACGATGTGGGCGTGCCGTCCGCAACAGCCCCGTCTCGCAAGGCGCGGGCAAGTTTGTTGCCGGCAGCCGAATGGCGTACAATACGTCCAGTCAACTGGCGATAGTCCGCAACCGGTGCCAACGCGATGGCCGTTATCCGTAGGATTCTTCGCTATCCCGATGGTCGGGAGGAGGTTTTCCTTCCTCATCGTGATGAACAAGGGCGGTTCGTACTTGCAATCCAACAGACGGATGACCCGATAAACTACGCCAGCAATCAGGTGTACGTCGTCTCGGAAGCGGCTCTTGTTGAGAAGGTGCGCACTCGCCAATACCACCTTCGCATGTCAACAGGCTCCGGCCCGGCAAACCTTATCTCCCCGGAGAGTATCGAGTTGATTGAGTAAGCCCGATTCGCCATTGGCTCACTCGATCGTCGCCGCCCGCCACCGCGCCTCGTTCTGGCGATTTGGGGTTCCGCTGTGCTCTGCATGATGACCTCGACTACCGCGAGATAGCCGTGAACGCAAGAAAACGGATCCTCGGCAAGCTATTCGTCTCGCATGCCTCAAAGGACAAGCCTTTCGTCCGGCGGCTAGCTCAACGACTCTGGAAGGAAGGCTACCAAGTTTGGCTGGACGAGAAGGAACTTGTACCCGGCGATGCGCTAGCTGCCCGACTCAGTCAGGCTCTTGAGGAAAGCCG